>NZ_JAMYLP010000229.1:0-513 GCF_040318085.1 Mesorhizobium sp. M1322 | reverse complement strand
GTAAGCGCTGTTCTCAGGCCACGGCCCTGAGTTCGGGAGCCGGGATGTAGGCCCAGGGCAGCAGGTCGTCGATCTGGCTGTTCGGGTGGCCATTGACGATCCTGGTGAGGACATCGGCGAGATAGCCGAGGGGCTCGACGCCGTTGAGTTTGCAGGTTTCGATCAGCGAGGCGACGACTGCCCAGTGTTCGGCGCCGCCATCGGAGCCTGCAAAGAGGGCGTTCTTCCGATTGAGCGCGATCGGACGAATGGAGCGCTCGACTGTATTGGAGTCGATCTCGATGCGGCCGTCGTCGAGGAAGCGGGTCAGGCCTTCCCAGCGCGAGAGCGTGTAGCGGATTGCCTCGGCGAGCTTGGTCTTCTGGCTAATCAGGCCGAGCTTTTCGCGCAGCCAAGGTTCGAGATCGGCAATGATAGCGCGGCTATTTTCCTGACGCATCGCGCGGCGTTCGTCAGCCGACCGGCCGCGGATGACGTCTTCGATCTTGTAGAACTCGGCGATCCGTCTCAGCG
>NZ_JAMYLP010000228.1:0-521 GCF_040318085.1 Mesorhizobium sp. M1322 | reverse complement strand
CGCCTCAATGAGAAGCTTGTCGAATTTTTCGTTGAAGAAGTGCGTGTCGTTCCACTCCGCCGTCGACAGATAGGCACTCGAGTACATCTGGTCCTGCGTTGAGCGCCCGGTCCAATAGGAGGCATAGAAGGGCTGCTTTTGCCACACCTCTGTCCAGTAGCCGTCTCCCGGCTCACGCTTGACCTCGAGGGTGATGCCGGCTTTGGCGCAACTCTGCT
This sequence comes from Mesorhizobium sp. M1322, assembly GCF_040318085.1. NCBI lineage: Bacteria > Pseudomonadati > Pseudomonadota > Alphaproteobacteria > Hyphomicrobiales > Phyllobacteriaceae > Mesorhizobium > Mesorhizobium sp. M1322. The sequence goes on along the minus strand of NZ_JAMYLP010000228.1, from coordinate 303 downwards.
GATAGAGCTGGGCGGCATCAACGGCGCCCGGAAAGGCCACGTCGGAGGTCCTGAGCAGGATCGGCCCACTGTGGCCCGACTTCTGATAGTGGAACTTAGCTTTGTCCGGATCGAAGGCGCGCTGCTCGACGTCGTCGGAAAATAGCGGATAAGCGTCGTTGATAGGAAAGTCGTTACCTATTGCGCCATAGCCGCGAAGGATCTTGTCCAGCATTTGCTCGCGGTCCAAGGCAAGCTTCAACGCCATCCTGACATCGTTGTTGTTGAACGGCGCGGTGTCGCAGAACATATTGAAGAGGTAGC
>NZ_JAMYLP010000227.1:0-569 GCF_040318085.1 Mesorhizobium sp. M1322 | reverse complement strand
CCGCAGCGCTCCGGTGAAGGTCGTGGTCTTCCAGTGGCCATGCGGCACGCCGGCCCGGCAGCGCTCGCCGCGCGGCGCTCTTCCACGCAGGCGGGCCATCTTTGTGGAGAGGCCGGTCTCGTCGATGAACACGAGCTTCGCCGGATCGAGATCGAGCTGGCCGTCGAACCAGTCCCGGCGCCGCTTCAGCACGTCGGGGCGATCCTGCTCCAGTGCGTGCGCGGACTTTTTTTGAATGTCCAGCCGTGGCCGCGAAGCCAGGCGCTCAAGGCGCTGCGGCTGATCCGCACCGACTGCTCGGCGACCAGCCGCTCCACCATCTCGTTCAGCGTGATGTCCTTGCGTTCCTCGATCAGCCCGACGATGAAGGCTTCATGCGCATCGAGGCTGGAGGCGCGGCGGCGGCCCTGCGGGCGTGGTGCCAGTTCGCCGATCTTCGCCCGCGCAATCCAGCGGATCGCGCTGGACACTCCCACGCCGAACCGCGCCGCCGCTTGCCGCGCCGACATCCCCTCGTCCGAAGCCTTCAAAACCCGCGATCGAAGATCCCCGCTCAATGCTCTTCCCAT
>NZ_JAMYLP010000226.1:0-584 GCF_040318085.1 Mesorhizobium sp. M1322 | reverse complement strand
GAATGGATCCAGTCGGATTCCGCCTTCAGGTTGGCAGCGCTCACTTGGGTGTGATATCTGCCGGTGGGATCCGGCTCGTCAGTCAGGAAAAATCCAAAAACCTTCGGATTGTTGAGGAGAGGCGTTACCTTGTCGATGAAGGACTGGGTTACGCCATTGCTCTCTCCGAGCCAGATCAGAGCCTTCGAGCCATCCGGCAGCGCGTTGACCGATGACGCGTATTGAAGATCAACCAGGTTGAAGCCATAGGCCTTGGCCTGGGATGCTGAAGCGCCCCAGGTGTAGTGCATCGTGGCCATGCGGATATCCCTCGTGTGATTCTGTAGCGCCCCGATCCCTGCCTACGCGACGGTCCATATTAGCGCCAAATCAATTAGCGACACGCTGTTGATAGAATCATTGATCTTGGATGGATCTCCAATTTTCATGCGATTTGACTGCAGGGACTTGCGCTAAACTTGATGACGGCAATGCTGGATAAATAGCCAGTCGGTTGGGATCGCCTGGTTTTCCCGAACTGCCGTTGAGCGCGCGCGCCCTCCGAAGGCAGAGGTCACAGGTTCGAATTATGTCGGGTGCGCCAA
>NZ_JAMYLP010000225.1:0-611 GCF_040318085.1 Mesorhizobium sp. M1322 | reverse complement strand
GCGAAGGGCAAAACCGACACGGGGCGCATCTGGACCTACGTCAGGGATGATCGGCCCTTCGGTGGACAGTCGCCGCCGGCGGCGCTCTATTATGCCTCGCGCGATCGGCGTCAGGAACATCCCGAGCGTCATCTGAAGAGCTTCAGCGGCATTCTGCAGGCCGACGCCTACGGCGGCTACAACCCGCTGTTCAAGGCAGACCGTGACCCCGGTCCGCTGACCCAGGCGCTGTGTTGGGCGCATGCGCGCCGCAAATTCTTCGTGCTTGCCGACATCGCCGCCAATGCCAAACGCGGCAAGAACGCCGCGCCGATCTCACCGATCGCGCTCGAGGCCGTCAAGCGCATCGACGCGCTGTTTCGCTGTTTGACATCGAGCGCGGGATCAACGGGATTGCCGCCGACGAACGGCTGCAACGACGCCGGCAGGAAAGCCGTCTTCTCGCCACCGAACTTGAGGCCTGGCTGCGAACCGAGCGGGCCAAACTGTCGCGCAGTTCTGAGGTTGCCGAGCCTATCGACTGCATGCTGAAGCGCTGGGACGGCTTCACGTCCTTCCTCGGCGACGGCCGGATTTGTCTCACCAACAACGCCGCCGAACGGGCGCTGCGT
>NZ_JAMYLP010000224.1:0-615 GCF_040318085.1 Mesorhizobium sp. M1322 | reverse complement strand
CGAAATGTCGATGTTGCCGTTCTCCGAAAGGCAACTCGGGTTGATCGGCGAGTTCATAGACGACCTTGATAAGCGGCCTACATTGGCACCGATGTTCAATCTGCTAGTTGGCCGAAGGTAGGCCAGGCGTCGCTGACCCCGTGCTTGCGGCACAGATCGGCAACCGATACCCCGGCCTCATGTTCCTTCAAAATTCCGATTATCTGCTCTTCAGAGAAGCGGCTACGTTTCATGTCCTGGTCCTCTCGATGGGCCAGAACGAACCAGAGGGGCAAGGCCAGCATGACCTAGTGTGCGGTCATCCCCAACTAGGGACAAGGGTCCTATCCCGTTGATTGCCAAATAGCTTCTGTGCGCGGATCGCTAAAAATGCCGATTTCCTGCGTAGATGGAAGAGTAATTTGCGCAAAACGGCCCAACGAGGTGCGTATTATCATCAAAACGAAGGCCCGCACTGGCGGCATCAGGGAACAAAGGTAGGGAGGAGCTTCCCATGTCGCAGGAACTCGACTATCTCAGCCGCCTCAATGAGAAGCTTGTCGAATTTTTCGTTGAAGAAGTGCGTGTCGTTCCACTCCGCCGTCGACAGATAGGCACTCGAGTACATCTGGTCCT
>NZ_JAMYLP010000223.1:0-617 GCF_040318085.1 Mesorhizobium sp. M1322 | reverse complement strand
TCTGGTCGGGGCAAGCTTCCAGCACCAGCGAGAAGCGCGAATGATCGTCGAGCACGGTCAACGGATGCAGCCGCCCGGCGCGCAATGGCACATGGCCCTTGAAGTCCATCTGCCACAGGTCGTTGGGAGCGGCGTGCTCGAAGCGGATAAACGCTTTGGCGCCGCCGCCCAGCGCACCCAACTCGACGCCGTTGCGGCGCAGGATCCCAGTCACCGTCGAGGCGGCCGGATTGCCCAGCCCCTGGCGCGCCAGCACCCGGGCGATCTTGCGCCCGCCCCAGGCTGGATGCGCCGCCCGCACCGAAAGCGCTGCCGTCTCGATCTTGTGCGCGCTGCGCGTCGGGCTCGACTGCGGCCGGCGCGAACGCTCCAAAAGCCCGGCCTCGCCAATAGCCCGCCAACGCGCGAGCAACTTGTAAGCGCATGTCCGGCCGATCCCGAAGCGTCGGCACAACGCGCTCATATTCGCTCCTTCCGCCGCAGCCAGCCGCACAAACTCCAGCTTCCGTTTCATCGCGCTCGTGTCCTCGAATGGCATCTCGAACCCCCAGCGCAAAGCGCGCCAAACTGTTCGCGATGTCCTCGCACACCTGTTCGCGATGTCCCCGGTCCAAACA
>NZ_JAMYLP010000222.1:0-637 GCF_040318085.1 Mesorhizobium sp. M1322 | reverse complement strand
TTGCCGCCGCCAAAGGTCTGATGGATCGGAACGATCTGGCTGGTCGGGATGCCCGACTCCACCGCAGCAGCCACGGTTCTGTCGATCATGTCGTAGTCGACCGTGTCTGTGCCGGTGCGCACCGGATAGGCGCTTATTCCAAACAGATCGATATGCGTGTTATCATAGTTGTAGGTGTTGGAAAAATCCGAGTTTTCGGCTGACCCCATGTCCATCGCGGTGATGAAGGTCTTGGCGTCTGGCATGCGAGCGTGGATCCAGTCGGATTCGGCTTTCAGATCCTCAGCGTCTACCTGGGTGTGGTATTGGCCGGTGGGATCCGGCTCGTCGACGAGAAAAAACCCATACACCTTCGGATTGCCAAGGAAGGGGGTGACTTTGTCGATAAAGGACTGGGTCACGCCCTCGCCCTCGTTGAGCCAGACCATAGCCTTCGTGCCATCCGGCAGCTCATTGACCTGGTCGATGTATTGAACGTCGACCAGATTGAAACCGGCGCTTGCGACTTCTGTGGCGGACCCACCTGCTGCGAAATGAAGTGCCATTAATAATCCTTTTTTTCTTAGCGCCCCGCGGTGCCTGCCTACTCGACGGCGTATATTAGCTTCAAATCACATACCAACACCCCTCTGATAGA
>NZ_JAMYLP010000221.1:0-659 GCF_040318085.1 Mesorhizobium sp. M1322 | reverse complement strand
CGGACAAAACCCGTTTTACGGGGCATGCACATGTGGCATTTCGATTCACTCAAAACTTTCCCCGGACAGCCCTGCGTTCACGGGGAGAAGGTGCCCGAAGGGCGGATGAGGGGCGGCGCAAACGCTCATCATCTTTCCTCTGACGTTGAAGCGGGCAAAAACTTCGCGTCGACAGCAATCATTTTCCGATTGAGCCGACCATCCAAGGCCGCAACGATCGTATCCAGTACGCTCTTACCAGTGAGGACATCAGCGTGCCAAACCCTCAACACCGACCAACCGTTCCTGTTCATGGTCTCATCCCTGTATCGATCCTGAGATCGATTTGCGTGCTGACTTCCATCGACTCCACAACCAGATTGGCTTCGCGGCAGGCGAAGTCGGCGAAATAGGGGCCGATCGGCAGTTGGCGAACAAATTTGTGGCCGTTCAATCGTCGCCCGCGCAGTTCGTGCCATAGCCATTCCTCGGCATCATTCTCGACTTTTCGAAGTTGCCTGGCCCTCGCCACCTTCGGCTCGTTTCCACCTCGCACAGCGCTGCCCCTCATCCGCCCTTGGGGCACCTTCTCCCCGTAAACGGCAGGGCTGTCCGGGGAAAGTTATTCATATATGAAGGCCATCTGATTGGGAGAGGCTCGGTCTTTTGGTCGGCTTGGA
>NZ_JAMYLP010000220.1:0-680 GCF_040318085.1 Mesorhizobium sp. M1322 | reverse complement strand
ATCTTCTGGAGAGCGATTCCAGTCTCGAACTGTCGGTCTCCGTCACCACGCGGCCGCGCCGCGGCAGCGAGATCGAAGGCGTCCACTATCATTTCCGCACCATGCGTGAGTTCGAGCGGCTGCGCGATTCCGACGAACTGCTCGAATGGGCCGAAGTGCATGGCAATTGCTATGCGACGCCGCGTGAACCGGCCGAACTGGCGCTGGCACAGGGCCGCGACATGCTGTTCGACATCGACTGGCAGGGCGCCCAGCAGCTCAAGGAGAAGATGCGCGCCGACATCGTCTCGATCTTCATCCTGCCTCCCTCGATGAAAGAATTGAAGGCGCGGCTGAAGCGCCGGGCCGAGGACCAGGAATCGGTGATCGAGACGCGTCTGAAGAACGCCCGCAACGAGATCGAGCACTGGAAGGAATATGATTTCGTCATCATCAACGACGATCTCGACCGTGCCTTCGCCGAAGTGCGCGGCATTGTCACCGCCGAGCGGCTCAGACGCGATCGCCGGCCCGGCCTGTTCGATTTCGTCTCGGGGCTGCTCGACGAGAAGACGGATTGATGCCTCTTCCTTCTCCCCGTTCACAGCAGGGCTGTCCGGGGAAAGTTATTCATATATGAAGGCCATCTGATTGGGAGAGGCTCGGTCTTTTGGTCGGCTTGGATTGACCGGTGGCGGCTT
>NZ_JAMYLP010000219.1:0-746 GCF_040318085.1 Mesorhizobium sp. M1322 | reverse complement strand
GTTTTCAGCAGCCCATTTCCGCAGCCTATTAATGTGCAACTTGGGAAGCTGCCGACATCAATTCCTCGGGATTCGGCGCTCTGAAGGTGTTGAGGCCATCCTCCAGAACTTCAGTGAAGTTCCAGCGTACGATGCCCGCCCGGTCGATTAGGAACTGACCGACAAGCTGCCCCTGGCCGGAAGCCACCATCGCCTGCTGATCGGCTTCCGTAATCTCATATCCTTCCTTCTTGTTGAGGAACTCGTTCATTGCCATGACGTCCATAGGCTTGGGCAACTCGCCCGGGAGATGGATCCGTATCGCCATGACCGTGTCCATCCCAACCTCGCGCAAGCCGAAAGCACGGTGCGAGGCCCGCTCCGGGTCGGATGCGGCGAGAAGATCGGGTGCCGGGTGGTAACGGAAATAGAGCCGCGCCCGCTCGACCGGCGTATTGACCACCGCCAGGCATTCGACGCCTTTCTCACGCAGGGCCGGCTTGAGTTGCGCCATCGCCGCGACATGGCGCCGGCAGAACGGACAGTGCAGGCCTCGGAACAAACCGATCAACAACGGGCTACGGCCTCGAAAATCATCGAGCGCGATCTTGCCTTCGCGTGAGATCGCATTGAGCACAACATTCGGTGCCCGGTCGCCCGGCTGCAGCGGGCGGTCAACACTACTCGTGGACATGGACAACCTCCTCGCCCCGGGTCAGTCAGGGAAAGCAGCACACCCAGCGTTTCGGAGGCGATCAAGTGCTGGG
>NZ_JAMYLP010000218.1:0-831 GCF_040318085.1 Mesorhizobium sp. M1322 | reverse complement strand
CCGTATCGCGGCCTCGGCGGTCTGACTCTTGTGGGCAGCGAGATTGTCGAGAATGACGATATCACCCTTTTCCAGCGTCGGAGCGAGTTGCGTTTCGACATAGGTCTCGAAGATGCGCCGGTTCATCGGCGTGTCGACGACGAAAGGTGCGGTGAGCCCATGACAGCGCAGCCCGGCGATGAAGGTCTGCGTCTTCCAGTGTCCGAACGGTGCCTTTGAGCGCAGCCGTTGGCCTTTCAGGCAGCGGCCGCGCGGCCGCGTCATCTTCGTAGTGGTTCCGGTTTCGTCGATGAACACCAGCCGATGCGGTTCAAGCCGCATTCGTGGCTGGCGCTTGGCCTGCCACTCCCGCCGCGCCTTGCTGATGTCGGGACGATCTTGCTCGCTGGCCTGCAGCGTTTTTTTTGAAGCGGTAGCCGTTCCTAATGAGCCAACGCGAGATCGAGGCGGGAGCGATCTCGACGCCTGCAGCAGCGGCCAGTTCGGCGGCAAGCTCCGGCATGGTGATATCGTCCTTCTCGGCTACATGGCCAAGCAGAAACTCGCGATGCGGGTCGAGCTTGCAATGGCGTCGGCCACCGCTGGCCTTGGGCATCAGGCTCCCGGTCTTTCGATAGTTCCTCACCAGGATCACGACGAACGAAACCGATACACCAAAATGCGCCGCAGCCGAGCGCCGGGAATGGCCGGCTTCGACATACCCGATAACACGTTCACGCAGATCGATCGAATAAGGCTTGGGCATCGCAAATCACCTCCTACAGGAAGTGAATCACGAACGTCGCCTCACTGGAATCCCCTCTCGATTCAACCTGAGCGTCCGACGCTCTA
>NZ_JAMYLP010000217.1:0-864 GCF_040318085.1 Mesorhizobium sp. M1322 | reverse complement strand
CCTGGCGGGTGATGAGACGATGACGCAGCTGTGTGCTGAGTTCGGGGTGTCGCGCAAGATCGGCTACAAATGGCTGGGACGCTACCGGGAGTTCGGCCCGGAAGGCCTGCATGACCTGCCGCGGGCGCCGCTCAATCATGGCCGGGCGACGGCCATGGATCTGGTGGAGCGGATCGTTGCGGCGAAGGAGACGCACCCGCTGTGGGGGCCGAAGAAGATCATGGCGCGGCTCAAGCGCACCGCTCCCGAGTTGGCCTGGCCGTCGGCCTCGACGGCTGGTGCAATCCTTGCGCGGCACGGGCTTGTCAGCGTCCGCAAGCGGGCACGTCTGCGGGCCTGTGGCAACGGACCATGGCCGCAAGCCGAGGAGCCGAACGCGGTGTGGACGGGCGATCACAAGGGTTGGTTCCGCACCCGTGACGGGTGGCGCTGCGAACCGTTGACGGTGATGGATGCGTCGAGCCGCTACCTTCTGGCGCTCGAAGCGACGGGCTCGACGGCGGACGAGGAGGCCTGGCCGGTGTTCGAGCGGCTGTTTGAGGCGCATGGCCTGCCGGATCGGCTCAGAAGCGACAATGGCCCGCCCTTCGCGTCGGCCGGCGTCACCGGGCTGACGCCGCTTTCGGTGCGCTTCATCAAGCTCGGCATCACGCTGGAGCGGATCGCGCCCGGCAAGCCGCAGCAGAACGGACGGCATGAGCGCTTCCACCTGACCATGCTGCCGCTGGCCAAGGCGCCGGAGGCCGACAGAATGGCCCAGGGCCAGGCTTTCGAGGCCTTCCGGCATAGCTACAATGAGGAGCGTCCGCATGAGGCGCTGGCCATGGACACCCCGGCGCAGCATTACCGCTCCTCGCCGCGCGC
>NZ_JAMYLP010000216.1:0-958 GCF_040318085.1 Mesorhizobium sp. M1322 | reverse complement strand
GCCGTGTGCCTGCCCCCCCCCCCCCCCCCCCCCCCGCGCCCCCCCCCCGCGGGCGGCCGCGGCGGCGGGCGCTCCTTCGCGGCGGCGGGCGCCGCGCGCCCCCCCCCCCCCGCCGCTGAGACAGATCAGGCCGTCGCAATGGCCTTGCAGCATCTCGGTCGTCAGATGCACGGCCTCGCCGGGCGGCGTTTCCAAATAGACCCGGCTGATCAGCCTGACCAGATTGCTGTAGCCGGCCTCGGTCGCCGCGATCAAAACCACCGGCCGCATCTCCGGACCTTGCCGCCTGCGGTCGCGCTGGCTGTCGCTGGCTTCGCCGGAAAAGGCGAGAGCGGTCTGGCAGCCGATGATCGGCTGGATGCCTTCCTTCACCGCCTTTTGCGCAAATTCGAGCGCGCCGAACAGATTGTTGGTGTCGGTGACGGCGATGGCCGGGGCGTCATCCTTGACCGCATGACCGACAACGGTGCCGAGTTGCAAAGCGCCTTCGAGCAGCGAATAGGCCGAATGCACGCGCAGATGAATGAACGGCCGCGCCGGCACTTCTGGCCGCGATGCCCTCACAAAGGCCTCGCGCCGCAAGGGGTCCCGTGGAAGTGTCTCATTCGCCATGGTTTTTTAGCGCCGCCTCACAAGGACTCAGTCGATGAAGATGTATTGTCCGGCAGCAGGTAACACGAGTCCAGCGGTAGTGATTAGGCCGTGAACCCATAAACTGGGATTCACCGAGATGGCTTGGGAAGCGGCGTTGCCATGCGTTCCCAAGCTGCTAAGTCTACTCTGTGTTGGAAGGTAGCGCGCATGTCACTTTCGCGATTCGTTGAGAAGTGGACCGTCCCTACATATTCCCCTGAGTCAGTCTCAGTGTCCGATCCAAAAAGGAGTGAGTGATTTCAGCAGGTTGTGATTCTGTCGGATTGCTGAGATTCGACGGAGATCACGATGCCTTGGACCGAAA
>NZ_JAMYLP010000215.1:0-976 GCF_040318085.1 Mesorhizobium sp. M1322 | reverse complement strand
AACGCGAGGCGGGTTCGCTCTCCCGCATCAACGGCAAGGACGCCCGCGCCAAGGACGTGCAGCTGCTTTTCGCCGCCCAGTCGACCGGCGCGCGCTCGCCCTCGATGGTCGGGCAAGGCCGCATCGGCGAGCTGATCCAGGCCAAGCCGCAGGCGCGCCGCGCGCTTCTGGAAGAGGCGGCCGGAATTTCGGGTCTGCATACACGCCGCCACGAGGCGGAACTGCGTCTGAAGGCGGCCGAACAAAATCTGGAACGGCTGGACGACGTCGTCGGCGAACTGGAAACCCAGATCGAAAGCCTGAAGCGCCAGGCCCGCCAGGCGTCGCGCTTCAAGAACCTGTCTGCCGATATCCGCAAGGCCGAAGCGACGATGCTGCATCTGCGCTGGACGCTGGCCAAGACGCAGGAGGGCGAGGCGCGCTCGGCGCTGGCGATTGCCACGGCACTCGTCGGCGACCGCGCCGCCGCCCAGATGGCTGCCGCCAGGGAGCAAGGGATCGGCGCCCACCGGCTGCCGGAGCTGCGCGATGCGGAAGCTGCCGCCGCTGCCGCCTTCCAGCGCCTGTCGATCGCCAAGACGCAGATCGAAGAGGAAGCGGGCCGCATCCGAGCCCGCCAAGCGGAACTCGACCGCCGGCTCCAGCAGCTCGACGGCGACATCAGCCGCGAAGAGCGGATGGTCCGCGACAATGCGGATATTCTCGAACGCCTCGCCACCGAAGAAGCCGCCCTCAATTCCGAGAACGCCGGTGCCGCCGAGCGCGAGGCCAGCACCCGCGCGGCGGTCGACCAGGCGGCGTCGACGCTTGCCGCGAGTGAAGCCAAACTCGCTGGGCTTACGGCCGAACGGGCGGAGGCCGCCGCCTCCCGCAACCAGATCGAACGAACGCTGCGCGACACCGCTGAGCGCCGCGACCGTTTCGGCCGCCAGCTCGCCGATGTCGACCGGGAATTGTCCGATATTGCCTCCAGGGT
>NZ_JAMYLP010000214.1:0-1035 GCF_040318085.1 Mesorhizobium sp. M1322 | reverse complement strand
TGTGAGCTTTCGGGAGGTTGTCCATTCGGACCGGACCGGGGAGACTGGAGTTACCAGGCTTCAGCACTCACCGGAGGGTCCGAATGAACATCCACAAGAATGCCCGTCTCACGCCGCTGCGTCGAGAGGAGATGGCGCTTTCGGTGATAGAAGGCGCTTCTTCCAAAGCCGATGCGGCGCGGGTCTACGGCGTGTCGGCCAAGATCGTGGCGCGCTGGGTCGAGCGCTATAAGTCCGAAGGGCGGGCCGGCATGATCGACCGTTCCTCGCGGCCCGCCCATATGCCACAGGCCACCGCTGCGTTGATCGCCGAGCGCATCATGGCGCTGCGGCGGCAACGTTGGACCGGCAAGCACATCGCCCATGAGGTCGGCGTCTCGCCCGCCACCGTTAGCCGCGTTCTCAAGCGTGCCGGACTGTCCCGGCTCAGGGATATCGAACCGGCCGAGCCGATCCGACGCTACGAGCGCGAGCATCCCGGCGAGATGATCCATATCGACATCAAGAAGCTCGGTCGTTTCGAGCGCATCGGTCATCGCATTACCGGCAAGCGCACCGGCAATGCCAGCTCGCGCGGCAGCAGTTGGGAGTTCGTCCATGTCTGCATCGACGACGCCTCCCGCATCGCCTTCTCGCAGATCCTGCCCGACGAGAAAAAAGAAAGCGCCATCGCCTTCCTCAAGGCGGCGATCGCCTACTACGCCAGCCTCGGCGTCGCGATAGCCCGCGTCATGACCGACAACGGCTCCTGCTACAGATCGAAGGCCTTCGCCAAGGCCTGCCGCGATCTCGGCCTCAAGCATGTCAGGACAAGGCCTTACACACCCAAGACCAATGGCAAGGCCGAGCGCTTCATCCAGACGGCGCTGCGCGAATGGGCCTATGCCATCGCCTATCCGACTTCAGATCACCGCGCCGCCGAACTGCCTGTCTGGCTGCACAGATACAATTGGCATCGTCCACACGGCAGCCTAAAGTCCAAACCACCCATCAGTCGCCTCGATATAACCCTGGACAACCTGTTGAGGCTCCACA
>NZ_JAMYLP010000213.1:0-1065 GCF_040318085.1 Mesorhizobium sp. M1322 | reverse complement strand
ACGCCAGCGCATATGACGTTCCGCCGGCGTTGGCCCTTGCCGAACGCGACCCTTCTATAACCGGAGGCGAATTGCTGTCTGCCCTCGCGACAGCTATCGATCTGCACATTCGTCTATCGCGAAGCATCACTACCAACGCTATAGATACAGGCCGCGACAATATGGTCGCTGTCTGGGGTGCCACGGCGGTTAGTGCAAAGTTGCTGCGGCTCGACGAAGAGAAGACCCGGAATGCATTTGGTATCGCCTACGCCCATGCCGCCGGCGAGTTCCAAATGTATGAAGAGAATGCACACACGGTGGCGCTGCAGCAGGGATTGCGGGCTCGCTCGGGTGTTGAGTCAGCCCTATCAGCTATGGTGGGGTTCAATGGCCCGAGGGAGCCGTTCTTTGGCAAATATGGCTTCTACAACGCCTTCGAACCGGACTACGGCCTTAACATGCTTATGGACAGACTCGGTTCCGACTATGTGAACGCCTCTATTAGCTTTAAACCTTGGCCCTCCTGCAGAGCTACGCATCACGGGATCGATGGTCTCCTCCAATTGCGTGAGGAACACAACTTCACTGGCAAGGACATTGTTTCTATTGAGCTCGGTTTGAATCAGCGTGCTGCGAGTGTCGTGGTCGAGCCACGTGACCAAAGGTGGAACCCCGCCGACCCCGTTGTTGCGCGTTTCAGCCTGCCTTACGTCGTCGCTGTAGCGGCGCAACGTGGCAGCGTCACAATTAGCGATTTTCGCGCCGAAGCGCTTAAGGATCCGGCTGTGCGCCAGATCATGGCGGCCACGAAGATCGTGGTTGATCCAGAAATCGATCGCACTCACGGTCGCTACGGGAATTCGCCGACTACAGTTAAAGTGCAGCTACGGTCTGGAGCACAATATTCCATACGCATCGATAAGCCATTCGGCCATCCCGAAAGCCCGGCCTCGCTCTCTGATGGCATGCAGAAACTTACGGCTTGTGCCGAAATGTCGATGTTGCCGTTCTCCGAAAGGCAACTCGGGTTGATCGGCGAGTTCATAGACGACCTTGATAAGCGGCCTACATTGGCACCGATGT
>NZ_JAMYLP010000212.1:0-1076 GCF_040318085.1 Mesorhizobium sp. M1322 | reverse complement strand
GGCGCCGCGGCCCACCGGCAAAACGCTCATCCCTGAACGCCGCATGTCGGTTGGCGGTATCGGGTCGACCTATTACGAGACGGGAGCCGGTCGTCCGATTGTGCTTCTCCATGGGGCGGCGCCGGGGGAAATCTCTGATGCGAGGCTCAGCTGGATTTGGCAGCTGCACGGCCTATCCGATCAATTCAGAGTAATCGCGCTTGATCAACTCCAATTCGGTGGGACGGACGATCCTACTCCTGGCAAATATATTAACCGGCTCGGTCGCGTAGACCATGTCATTGGTTTCATCGAAGCAATGGGGTTGAAGCAGATCACGCTGGTCGGCCATTCAGAAGGATCATTCGTCGCGGCGCGGGTCGCGATCGTGCGTCCCGATCTTGTTTCGAAAGTCGTCCTGCTCACCGCCAGCTCCGTATCGCCGCCAATCGGACCCGAGCCATTTGGAGACGAGCGTGACGATGCATGGCTCCATGCCGCCGCCACATCATACGACTATACCGGGCCGATGCCGAGTGAAGAGGAATATGTGCGGAGAGGCGCCATCGCCTACGGGCAGGATCCGTATCAGGCTGAGCTAGAGGAGTATCGGCGAATAGCCTATCGGCGGCCCGCGACGCGCGGAAAATGGGAGGTCCGGAAGCACCTGCCTTTAGAAGAAACCGATATGAGACAATATGTCCTGCTGCAGCAGAAGTACATCTTCCCCAACATTGATCGGCTTCAGGGCAAGACAATGCTTATCTGGTCCACGGACGACGCCTCCGTGGCGCCCGACCGCGGGTGGAAGCTGGCAAAGATGATCAAGAATTCGGAATTCCACCTGCTGAAAGCAGCTCACACGATCCAACGAGACCAGAGCGAAGCGGTAAACTGGCTCATCGGTCGCTACAACCTTACCGAAGGCGGATCGCCATATCTCTGAGAACAGAAAGTGGCCCCGGAGACTTATGGCGAGATACTCGAGATATTGAGGTCGCCGCCGCGACCGCATCTGTTCCCAAACTGGTTCAGCCGGCAATCTGCGCCGCCTCGTTGACTGCGATCGATATTGCCGAAAGAGGCGCCGATCTCCC
>NZ_JAMYLP010000211.1:0-1091 GCF_040318085.1 Mesorhizobium sp. M1322 | reverse complement strand
AACGAGGTTGCCGAAATCGACAGACCTGGAGCAAGAGTGGCGAACTGTGTTTGAGCGGCGCCGCCGATCCCGTCGCTGTCGAAAGAGAGCGCTCCGGTTGAATTGTTGTAGATGATATGGTCGGAACTGTCGTGCGCGGCCGCACCCGCAAAGAAAGCGGCGGATGTGAGGGCGCCCGAGCTCAGCCCGGCAAAAATCGTGTTGTCGAGGTGGATCTTGTCCTGGAGCTTGTTGAAGTCAGTAACCCTGTCGATATCGCCGGCTCCCAGAGCGGTATTGAAAACGAAGGCATCATTGCCGCCATTGCCGGTCAAGATGTCGGCACCACGGCCGCCATTGATGACATTGGCGCCGGCGTTGCCCTGGATGGTCTGGGCGAACTCATTGCCGGTGAGGTTGATTGCCGTTGTGCCGGATGGGTTGGTGGTGGCGAGAAGCTCGACTTGCGAGCCGGCCGAAAGCGCATAGCTCACCGAGGCGAGTACCATGTCGCTACCGCCGCCGGCCGCCTCAATCACCGTGTCGCTGGCATTGTCGACATAGTAGGTGTCGTTGCCGCCAAATCCGCTCATCTTGTCGGCACCGCCGCCGCCGTTGATGACGTTGGCGCCGGCATTGCCCTGGATGGTTTGGGCCAACTCGTTGCCGGTGAGGTTGATTGCCGTGGTGCCGGCGTCCATCGTGGTGCCAAGGACTTCAATCGACAAGCCGGCCGAGAGCGCATAGCTCACAGAGGTCCACACCCTGTCTTGACCTTGGCCAGAGGACTCGACCACCTTGTCGCCGGCATTGTCGATATAGTAATCGTCGTTGCCGCCATAGCCGATCATTGTTTGGGCACCGGTTGCCTTAAGTACATCGGCTCCACTGGTGCCGTGGAGAAGATCCCCGTCTGGGGGTGGCGTCGTCGGAGGCGGGGTGGTCGGAGGCGGGGTGGTTGTGGTGCTGGTGTTGTGCTGCAGAAAAAAGGATTGCATTGACGGAGTGTTGCCAAGTGAGGTTTCGCCGTTCTGCGAGGCCCATTTATAAGCCATGTCAAAGGCCGGATTGGGAACCAGCCTGTCCCAGTGGTCCATCATGGTCTGCATCTG
>NZ_JAMYLP010000210.1:0-1149 GCF_040318085.1 Mesorhizobium sp. M1322 | reverse complement strand
CCCCTTGTGTCTCTCGAATCATGCACAATCGGGTTGGCGGGTGACCCGGGTCATGACCGGATCACCCGCTGCGGCGGAAGCCCGTACACCCCTTGGTATGAGTCCGTGGTTGAGCAAGGAGCTCCGTCGCATCTTCCATAGCCCGAACGGTTGCCAGGGTTCGACCCCGCACCAGCAAGGAAGGGATCAGAGGATGACACAAATTGCGCTTCATGTCGGCATCGATGTGGCCAAGGATCGACTGGACGTGGCCATTCTGGAAACAGGGGAGTTGTTCACAGTCGACAACACCGAAGCCGGTTATGCGGCGTTGGTCGAGCGGCTGTCGGACAACGAGATCGGTGCCATCGGTCTTGAGGCGAGCGGCGGCTATGAACGCGCTGTACTCAAGGCGCTGTGGCAAGCAGGACTTCCGGTGCGTCGCATCAATCCGCACAGGCTGCGCCAGTTCGCGCGTGCAGCCGGCATCAACGCCAAGAACGATCGCATCGATGCCCGTCTGATCGCCCGCTTCCTGGCGACGCTACCGGTGCATCCGGTAGAGCTCGATCCAAGCCTGGAACTGGTGATCGAACTGGTCACGGCACGGCGCCAGCTCCAGGCCGAGCTCAGCCGCGTCAACAATCAGGCCGAGCACGTGCGCGATGCTGCTCTCAAGCGCCTGGCCAAGCGGCGTGCGACCCGGCTCAGTGCCGATATCCTGCTACTCGACAAACGCATTGCCCAAGCAATTGCGGCCGATTCCGCCCTGGCTCAGCGCGATCGCCTGCTGCGTTCCACGCCCAGCGTCGGTCCAGTCCTGAGTGCCACACTGATCGCGCTGCTACCCGAACTGGGCCGCCTGTCCAACCGGCAGATCGCCGCCCTGGTCGGGCTCGCCCCCTATGACCACGACAGCGGCAAGCTCAAAGGCAAGCGATGCATTTGGGGTGGCCGCGAACCTGTCCGCAACGTCCTCTACATGGCCGCGCTCAGTGCCGGAGTCCATAACCCCGTCTTCGCCGCTTTCCGCCAGCGGCTGCGCTCCAACGGCAAGGTAGCAAAGGTCGCCATCGTCGCCGTCATGCGCAAGCTCATCACAACCCTCAACGCTATGGTGCGCACCAACAAACCCTGGAATCCGGCTTTCGTTTGAAGCACGGTTGCTCA
>NZ_JAMYLP010000209.1:0-1172 GCF_040318085.1 Mesorhizobium sp. M1322 | reverse complement strand
AACGAGGTTGCCGAAATCGACAGACCTGGAGCAAGAGTGGCGAACTGTGTTTGAGCGGCGCCGCCGATCCCGTCGCTGTCGAAAGAGAGCGCTCCAGTCGAACTGTTGTAGATGATGTGGTCGGAGCTATCATGCGCGGCCTTACCCGCAAAGAAAGCGTCGGATGTGAGCGTGCCCAACTCAAGCTCGGCAAAAATCGCGTCGTCGAGGTGGATCTTGTTCTGGGACGAGTTGAAGTCGGTAATCTTGTCGACATTGCCGTCACCAAGGGCGCTATCGAAGACGAAAACGTCGTTGCCGCCAAAGCCGCTCAACTTATCGGCACCGCCGCCGCCGTTGATGACGTTAGCGCCGGCATTGCCCTGGATGGTTTGGGCCGACCCGTTGCCGGTCAGGTCGATTGCCGTGGTGCCGGCGTCCTTCGTGGTGCCGAGGACTTCAACCGACAAGCCGGCTGAGAGGGCGTAGCTCACAGAGGTCCACACCCTGTCTTGGCCTTGGCCAGAGGACTCGATCACCGTATCGCCGGCATTGTCGACATAGAAATCGTCGTCGCCGCCAAAGCCGCTCATCTTGTCGGCACCGCCGCCGCCGTTGATGACGTTGCCTCCGGCATTGCCCTGGATGGTTTGGACCGACTCGTTGCCGGTGAGGTTGATTGCCGTGGTGCCGGCGTCCTTCGTGGTGCCAAGGACTTCAATCGACGAGCCGGCCGAGAGCGCATAGCTCACAGAGGTCCACATCCTGTCTTGACCTTGGCCAGAGGACTCGACCCCCTTGTCGCCGGCATTGTCGACATAGTATTCGTCGTTGCCACCATGGCCAATCATTGTGTCGGCACCGCCGCCGCCGTTTATAGTGTTGGCGCCGGCATTTCCCTCGATAGTCTGGGCAGGGCCATCGGATGGAGGCGTGCCCGCCTCGCTAACTGGAGGCGTGTTAGAATCGCCAACGGGAGGCGTCTCAGGCTCGCTAACGGGAGGCGTCTCAGGCTCGCTAATTGGAGGCGTCTCAGGCTCGCTGACTGGAGGCGTGGCGGGGGCCTCATCCTGAAGATTGTGTTCCCGGAAGACGGCTTGCAGTTCCGGCGAGCTTTCAAGCGCGACGTCGCCTTCCTGCGAACCCCAGGCATAGGCAAAGTCGAATTCGGGCGACGGAACCAGTGCGTCCCA
>NZ_JAMYLP010000208.1:0-1177 GCF_040318085.1 Mesorhizobium sp. M1322 | reverse complement strand
ATGGCAAAAGGTAAATTCGAGCGTACAAAGCCTCATGTGAACATTGGCACGATTGGCCATGTCGATCATGGCAAGACGTCGCTGACGGCGGCGATCACCAAGTATTTTGGCGAATATAAGCGCTACGACCAGATCGATGCGGCGCCCGAAGAGAAGGCGCGCGGCATCACCATCTCGACGGCGCATGTCGAATACGAGACGGCCAACCGCCACTATGCCCATGTCGACTGCCCCGGCCACGCCGACTATGTGAAGAACATGATCACCGGTGCCGCGCAGATGGACGGCGCGATCCTGGTTGTGTCGGCCGCCGACGGCCCGATGCCGCAGACCCGCGAGCACATCCTGCTGGCCCGTCAGGTCGGCGTGCCGTCGATCGTGGTGTTTTTGAACAAGGTCGACCAGGTCGACGACGCCGAGCTGCTCGAACTGGTCGAGCTCGAGGTGCGTGAGCTGTTGACCAAGAACGAGTTCCCCGGCGACGACATTCCGATCGTCAAGGGTTCGGCACTTGCCGCTTTGGAAGATTCCGACAAGAAGATCGGCGAGGATTCGATCCGCGAATTGATGGCTGCGGTCGACGACTACATCCCGACGCCGGTTCGTCCGCTGGACAAGCCGTTCCTGATGCCGATCGAGGACGTGTTCTCGATCTCGGGCCGCGGCACGGTGGTGACCGGCCGCGTCGAGCGCGGCGTGGTCAAGGTCGGCGAGGAGCTGGAAATCATCGGCATCCGTCCGACGACCAAGACGACCTGCACGGGCGTCGAGATGTTCCGCAAGCTGCTCGACCAGGGCCAGGCCGGCGACAACATCGGCGCGCTCTTGCGCGGTGTCGACCGTGAAGGTGTCGAGCGCGGCCAGGTTCTGGCCAAGCCGGGCACGGTCAAGCCGCACAAGAAGTTCGTCGCCGAAGCTTACATCCTGACCAAGGACGAAGGTGGCCGTCACACGCCGTTCTTCACCAACTACCGTCCGCAGTTTTATTTCCGCACCACCGACGTGACCGGCATCGTGTCGCTGCCGGAAGGCACCGAGATGGTGATGCCGGGCGACAACATCACCGTCGATGTCGAGCTGATCGTGCCGATCGCCATGGAAGAGAAGCTGCGCTTCGCCATCCGTGAAGGCGGCCGCACCGTCGGTGCCGGCATCGTCGTCACCATCAAAGAGTAAT
>NZ_JAMYLP010000207.1:0-1201 GCF_040318085.1 Mesorhizobium sp. M1322 | reverse complement strand
GAGGGCTTTGCACGGGAGCCGAAGTTTGGCGCAGATGGCGCGTGGGGCGTTTTTTGAACCGCAATCGAGCCACATTGGCCCGGTTTGCGGGGCATTTTTGCCCGCCTTGGAGCCCCAATTGGCCCCGCTCGGCGGATTTTGGGCAGACTCCGCCCCCTCATGCCGGCTTCCTCACCGGGTAGAGGACGGCGGCCGCCCGCTGCAGATTATAACCGCAGCCGGCAAGCACGCACTGCGTCTGGTTGGTCGCCAGGTTGAAGAAGCGCAGCCGCCGCATGCCATAGCGCTGCTTGAACACCGCAAACGGCCGCTCGACCGCCGCCCGCACCTTGGAGATCAGCCGGTTGCGCTGCTTCTGGCGCGGCGTCAGCGGATGGTGCTTGTTGGGCCGATGCATCAGCCGGTCCTTGATGCCGGCCTGCTTAAGCCGGGCATGCCGGGCATGGGTGTAGTAGGCTTGGTCGCCATAGGCCGCCTCCTCGTCGCCGCAGATCAGCTTGTCGGCCGGCTCGGTGTCGGTGATCGATGCATCGGTGAAGTGCATCCGCCGGATCAGCGTGTGAGCATCGTCGACGCCGTTGTGCACCTTATAGCCGAACACGGTCTTTTTGCCCTTGCGCCCCCAACGCGCATCGGGGTCGGCCGATGGCCGCGCCGACGCCTCCTCACCCTTCTTCGGCTTCGCCGGCGGACGCGCGGCGGCCTGCATGAAGGATGCATCAATCAGCGTGCCGCGCTTGACGATCAGGCCCTTCTGCTCAAACTGCCGGGTGATCTCATCAAACACCCGGTCGATCAGCTCGTCGCACTTCAGCTCTTCGCGGAAGCGCCACAGCGTCGAATGGTCCGGCGTGCGGTCCGACAGGCTGAAGCCGGCAAAGCGGCGGAACGACAGCCGGTCGCGGATCTGCGTCTCAAGGGCGGGGTCGCTGAGATTGTTCCACACGCCCAAAAACAGGCAGCGCAGCAATGCCTCGGCCGGATAGCTGGTGTTGCCCGCCCCCGGCCCGCTGCGCTGACCAAGAAGTGCCCGGATCGGCGTCCAGTCGATGACCGTCGCGATCCGGTCGAGCTGCGTGGTATCCGACCGCGCCAGCCCGTCCGCCAGGCTCAGTTGACCAAGCACACGATCGACCATCCGAATCATCTCCCTATCTTCCTTGCGAACGGAATCACCAATCCGATTCTGTGCAAAGGCCTC
>NZ_JAMYLP010000206.1:0-1299 GCF_040318085.1 Mesorhizobium sp. M1322 | reverse complement strand
GCAGGGCTGTCCGGGGAAAGTTTTGAGTGAATCGAAATGCCACATGTGCATGCCCCGTAAAACGGGTTTTGTCCGTCTTCTCTCTGGTTGTCGAGACTCAGAAAAGGAACGGGGCATGCGCTTTGCACCTAGCATCTTCGGGCAGCTTCTTGAACCCATCGATCGGCGTCAATTCCAAGCAATTGTGGATCGCCACGACGGGGATGCGTACGACAAATCATTCAGAAGCTGGGATCATCTGGTGGCGCTGATCTATGCCCAGTTCTGCGGCAGCAGCGGTTTGCGTGGCCTGGAAGCCGGCTGGAACGCCAACAGCCAGCATCATTATCATCTGGGCAGCGGTCCCTTGATGCGTTCGACCTTGTCGGACGCCAACAGACGGCGTCCGGTCGCCATCTTTGCCGAGGCGTTCGGTCTGGTGGCGAACCTGCTCGACAGGCAAACGCGGCGCGAGGGCGAAGAAATGCTGCGGCTGATCGACTCGACCCCCATTCCGCTCGGCAAACTGTGCGATTGGGCCAAGTCGAACGGGCGCATCCGCGGCATGAAGGTGCATGTCGTCTATGACCCGAAGGCCGACTGTCCGCGCGTCCTCGACATCACCGACGCCAACGTCAACGACGCCCAGGTTGGCCGCCAGATCACGATCGAAGCTGGAGCGACCTACGTGTTCGACAAGGGCTACTGCCATTATGGCTGGTGGACGGCGATCGCCGAAGCCGGATCGATCTTCGTGACGCGGCCCAAGGCCAACATGGGGCTGGCGCTGGTGTGCGATCGCCCTATAGCCGAGCCGCAGGGCGACGGCTTCCTGGTTGTGGAAGACAGTGAGGTAAGCCTGGTCAGCAAGGGCGTTTGCAAGCTGCCGATGCGTCTGCGGCGCCTGCGCGTTCAGCGCGAAGAGGGCGACACCATCACGCTTTTGACCAACGATCTGGAGCGCTCCGCCGTCGAGATTGGACGGCTCTACAAAGGCCGCTGGCAAATCGAGCTTCTGTTCCGATGGATCAAGCAGCACCTCAAGATCCGCAAGTTCCTCGGCAACAACGGCAATGCAATCCGCCTGCAACTCTTTGCCGCAATGATCGCCTATGCGCTGCTGCGCATTGTCGCGGCCACCCGCCGCGTCCCTATTCCAATCTTGAGGTTCACAGAACTGGTCGCTCAATACTTGTTCGGGCGGCGGAAAATGCACACCATCCACAAGCCGCCACCGGTCAATCCAAGCCGACCAAAAGACCGAGCCTCTCCCAATCAGATGGCCTTCATATATGAATAACTTTCCCCGGACAGCCCTGC
>NZ_JAMYLP010000205.1:0-1409 GCF_040318085.1 Mesorhizobium sp. M1322 | reverse complement strand
CCTTCGGCGACTTCTCCCCCTCGAGGGGGGAGATCAGCTACGCGCCGCCAGCCGGGCGCTTTCGACGGCAATGCCGAGCAGGGCCTGCCGTGCCAGCGCGACCGAGATATCCGGGCGCCGGCGGGTCTGCAGGACCGCGGTCTGCAGCCTAGTCAAGGCGCGGCCAAGCGCCTCGCTATTCCAGCGTTCGAGAGCCTTCTCCACCAATTTGCGCCGCGAGAAAAACACCGGCGGACGCGCCGCGGCGACGACCGAAGCGGCGTTGCGGCCGCCGGCGTCCATCAGGCCGCGCATCGCCTGGATCGCCTGCAGCTGCCGCATCGCCGACGACAGCACCAGAAAAGCCTGGCCGCCGGCCTGGCAGTGGCGGGTGAAGGCCATGTCGAAGTCGCCGACCTTGCCTTCGAGCATGGCATCGACGGCGTCGTCGAAGGACAGGCCGGAAACGTCGCCCGACGTCGCCTTGACATCGTCGAGGCTGATTTCGCTCTGGCCGTGGGCGTAGAGCAGCAGCTTTTCGATCTCGCCGCGCGAGGCTAGCCGGTCACCACCGAGGTTGCGGCGCAGCGCCTGGCGGGCCTCCAGCGTCATCGACATGCCGGCCTTGCGCAATTCCTCGTCGATGACCGTGTCGATGTCGCGGGCCTCGTCGGCGTAGCACGGCAAGGCCATGGCAATGTCGGCCGTCTCGACAATGGAACGCAGGCCGACGCCTTTCTTCAGGTCGCCGGCCTCAATGAGTATGATCGCGTCCCGCGCGGGCTCCGCGGTCAGCGCCTTGACGTCGTCGGCAAGCGCCTTCTGGCCGGAAGCATTGCGCACCCACAGCAGGCGCCGGTCCGAAAACATCGGCACGGTGCGCGCCTCGTCGAGCAGGCGGCCCTCGTCGCGGTCGACTTCCGAACCGTCCAGCCTGACCACCGAGAACGGATCGTCGAGCGGCAGGCCGGTTTTGCCGGCAAAGGCCTTCGCCCGCTCGGCGACGAGCCCCCGATCGGGACCATAGAGCAGGACGATCGAGACGCGCGGATCCGGCCGCGCCAACCACGAATCGACCTCGTATCCTTTCTTCTGTGCCATGGATTCTGGTTAGCACGATGTGGGCGCGGGGTGAACGGCGGTCAATTGCTTCAGACAATTTGTGTTGAGACAGCCAATTGTCGATCTCGGCGCTGTCCTTTCCGTGCGTTTGCGCCGCCCCTCACCTGCCTGCCGGCATCCTCTCCCCGTATAGAGACGGGGAGAGGGGCGCTGTCATCGGCGGCTTCGCAAATTACCAGCGTTGCAGGATAGCCCCAAGGTCGTCGTCAGCCCCTTCTCCCCGTCACTATACCTATCGGATTCACACATTATGAACATCGAGCGTGGCTCCGTATTTGATGGCGGAGAATTCGGCGAGACCGATGCGC
>NZ_JAMYLP010000204.1:0-1451 GCF_040318085.1 Mesorhizobium sp. M1322 | reverse complement strand
CCCGCAAGATGCACAGAGTATGGTGGGATTCGTGGAGATGCGCGCTTAGGTCAATATGCTAGTCCAATTGCCGCAAGACGCCTACCGGCCTCATTGGCGTGCCAGTACAGCTCCAGCCGATGTGGAACATGCAGAAGGCGTGAGCTCGGACCTGGAGTCGCTGCAGTTTTTACTGAACTTGCACCGGATGGAGGGACGACGACCCCGATAGAGCCCTTCAGCATCGATCGATTTACACAAGCTTCGACAGAGAACACGGCCGCGGCCGAACAGAGGACATGCTCATGACCGGACGTTTGCAGGCCTTCCCGACGCAGGAGTTCAAGAAACGGCTGCAGCGCGTGCAGAGTGACATGCGTGAGTGCGGTCTCGACATGCTGCTTATCCATGCGCCGGAAAATATTTACTATCTCACGGGTTATCAGAACTCGGCAACTTTCTCTTACCAAACGCTCGTCGTAACCGACGCGCAGGAGCCGACTCTGCTTCTACGCTACCTCGAAAAGGGAGCTGTCGACGAATACTCCTGGCTTGAGAGCTGCGAGACATGGCGGGAAAGTGACGACGTCGTGGTCCGGACCGCCGAGGTGGCCCGCGCTCTCGGCGGTGGCGCGGCCAGCATCGGCATCGAGAAGAGTTCGTGGTTCCTCACCGCGGATGTGGCGGAGAGGCTTGCGGAGAAACTCCCGAGGGCGACGTTCATCGACGCTAGCCAACTCGTTGACCGCATCCGTCTCGTCAAGTCGGAACGAGAACTCGCCTATATTCGCAGGGCCGGCGCCATTGTCGAGCTCGAGATGCGGGCAGCAATCGAGATAATGCGCCCAGGAGTCACGGAGGCGGAGGTAGCCGCCGCGGTGCTGCACACGGGTGTGCTCGCCGGCTGTGAGTATACCGGTCTGCCCCAGCACATACAGTCCGGGCACCGTTCCAATGTTGCCCACGGCAATTGGACGCCGAAGGTAATTGAGCTTGGCGAACTCGTGGTTCTCGAACTTTTTGGCTGCGTGGAGCGCTATCATGCCACCCAGCTGCGCGTTGTATCGCTCGGCCGGCCGCGCGACGACGCACGCCAGGCAGCGGCACTCGTGATCAAAGCGCAAGACGAGGCGCTGCGGGCCCTACGTCCCGGTGCGTCGAGCAAGGCCGTCGACGCGCTCGTGCGCGGCCCAATCCGGACCATCCGCCCTGACTACTACAACCGCTCTGGCTATTCTACCGGCATCGGATTTCCGCCGCGCACGGCTGAATGGCAGACGCTCGATTTCAATGAGCACGATGATTGGGAGGTCAAAGAGGGAATGGCTTTCCACATGTACGCATTCGCTCGCGGCGTCGGCATCAGCGAAACGGTAGTAGTCACCCGCTCGGGAGCTGAGCGTGCGACACCTGGGAATCCACGCGAACTGATCATCGTCTGATTGATCGGTTAACGTCCAAAGATCTCTGGA
>NZ_JAMYLP010000203.1:0-1464 GCF_040318085.1 Mesorhizobium sp. M1322 | reverse complement strand
GATCCATATGTGGACGGCGCCCTGTCTGCAATGGTTGGCGTCAGGCAGTTTCGATCGCTTGCGTCCATATGTCCGGCCTGTTGGTGCGGTCGTTTCGGCCGCTGGCCAAGGTGGGTTTCGCGACGCCCGTTCCAATCATGCCAGCGGTTTCCGTCGGCCAATGGATCCCTCGGAGTTTCGCGCGTCACGGATCGATCGATCACGCCATCTTCCTTCCGTTGCAAGCGCTTGTATTCCCGGTGTCTCTCCGTTGCGACCAGTCAGGGCATGGCGGCGTCGGACGGAGCCGCGGTCAAGGCTGGCCGCAGGCCACCGCCGCAGGCGGCGCCGGACGGCCTTGACCGCGGCGAGGCCGGTGCCAAACTGCCCGCTTGGTCGCAACGGTATGGCTCGCCCGTCACCATCATCTTCCAGGCGATGCGGGCGTTTTTGTTTGCCAGCGCCACCGCCGCCAGCTTTGGCGGCTTGCGTGCAAGCAGCGCGGCCAGCCACGGCGAGGCCGCGATGCGGCCGCGCCGCACCTGTTGGATGTGTGCCGTCGCACCCACCACCAGCACCTGCCGCAGCATCTCGTCGCCGGCCCGCGTGATCACCCCCAGCCGGGTCTTGCCGGCCGTCGAGTGGTTTTTCGGCGTCAGCCCCAGCCATGCCGCGAAGTCGCGTCCCGACCTGAACGCTGTTGCGTCGCCGACCTTGATGCCGAGCAGCGTTGCCCCGATCGGCCCGACGCCGGGCATCGCAGCCAGCTGCCGTGCGGTCTCGTCTTGGCGGTAATGGGCCACCAGCTTCTTCTCAAGCGCCGCCAGCCGGGTGCAGGTGGCGCGGTATTCCTCGCCGAGCATGTCGAACAGCTCCTGTGCCAGCGCCGGCACGCCATCATCGGCTGCAACGCGGGCCAGCAGCGGCTCGACATGGGCAAGGCCCTTCGCAGCCACCAGTCCGAACTCGGCCGCATGGCCGCGGATCGCATTGGAAAGCTGCGTGCGCCGCCGAACCATTTGCTCGCGCACCCCAAACAGCATCTGACCCGCCTGCTGCTCGACGCTCTTCACCGCCACGAAGCGGGTTCTCGGCCGGCTCATCGCCTCGCAGTTCGCCTCCGCATCGGCCGCGTCGTGCTTGCCGCGCCGCAAATAGGCCTTCACGTGCTGAGCCGCCATCAGCACCGGATCGTGGCCCAATGCCGACAGCGTGCGCGCCCAGTGATGCGAGCCGCCGCACGCCTCAAGCCCGACCTTCACCGGCGCCAACTTGGCGAAGAACGGAACGACCCCACGTCGCTGCAGCTTGCGGATCAGCACAGGCCGCTCCAAAGCGTCGACACCGTGCAATTGAAAAACACTCTTGGACGTATCCATGCCAATGCGGATAACCTGTTCCACGGACGGCTCCCTTGTTTGAGATCTCATACGACCTCACTCTGGCACATTCGATGCCGTCGGGCGCCGTCCACCCCATCATGCC
>NZ_JAMYLP010000202.1:0-1519 GCF_040318085.1 Mesorhizobium sp. M1322 | reverse complement strand
CCAGGCCCCAAGGTCATGCGCATCGGTCTCGCCGAATTCTCCGCCATCAAATACGGAGCCACGCTCGATGTTCATAATGTGTGAATCCGATAGGTCACTATACGGGGAGAAGTGCCCGGCAGGGCGATGAGGGGCGGCGCCAGACCGGCCCATGAGTCGCTCAACACGGATCACCTCACGTCAGCTCGACGGTCCGCCCTTCTTCGATGCTCTGCTCGGCGGCAAGCACGATGCGCAGGCTGTTGACCGCGGCATTCATCTGTTCGGACAGGTCGAGATCCTCGCGGATGGCGCGCAGGAAAAACGCCTGCTCGCGATCGCAAAGCTCCTGATGGCCGGGCTCGTCCTCCATGCTGACGATCTCGTCGGGCCTCTTGAAATTCTTGTCGCCGTCAACCTCGGCATAGTGGATCTTGAGCGCATCGGTCTTGGTGTGCCGGTCGATATCGGCTGAGTTCGACACCTCGGCCAGTTCGGCCGCACCGCTTGCCGTCTGGCCAGCGACGATGGAGACCGCGCCCTTGGGGCCGACCACGTCCTTCACGAAATAGGCCGTCTCGCTCATCATCGGGCCCCAGCCCGCCTCGTACCAGCCGACCGAACCGTCATCGAAGGTGACGTGCAGATGGCCATAGTTCTGCTTGGCGGCATCCGCCCACAATTTCGCGCCGATGCCGTGGACGCGGACCGGCTTGGCGCCGGTCAGCTGGCACATGACGTCGACATAGTGCACGCCGCAATCGACGATCGGGATCAGCGAATCGATCAGGTTCTTATGCCAGTGCCAGGCGCTGCCGCTGCTCTGCTGATTGAGGTTGAGGCGCATGACCAGCGGCTTGCCGAGCGTCTTGCCAACCTCGATGAACTTGATCCATGACGGGTGGACTCGCAGGATATAGCCGAGCACCAGCTTGCGGTTCTTCGCTCGCGCCGCGGCGACCACCTTCTCGGCATCCTCGATGTTGGTGGCGAGCGGCTTTTCCATGAACACGTGGCAGCCCGCGCCGATCGCCTTCAGCGCATATTCGGCATGCGTGTTGGGCCAGCTGTTGATGGAAACGGCATCCGGCCTGGTCTCTTTCAGCGCCAGGTCAAAATCCTCGTAGAGCGGATAGCCGGCTAATTGCGCCGGGATATTCTTGTTGCTCTTGATCGTGCGGCTCATGATGCCGACGATCTCGAACCCGTCCGAGCGATGGTAGGCGCTGGCATGCGACGCGCCCATATTACCAAGACCGATCACCAGCACCTTTACTTTGTCGGTCAAAGCCACCTCCCTTGTTCTTCTTGATCGAATAGCGGCGGCATCTGTCGCCGCCCAATCGCTTCAGGTTTGTGCTGCCCCTCATCGCCCTGCCGGTGTCCAGTTGATAGATGGGTAACACTTTGAACCGGATACATGGGTAACACTTTTCCCCCTGTGCTGTCCGCTGCAGCGCCAAGCGGTTTGGTTGGCGCGGCGCTGCGGCGGACAAGCTTCATGCGCCTGGTGTCGAGGATGCCGAGCGGATGGGCATGG
>NZ_JAMYLP010000201.1:0-1519 GCF_040318085.1 Mesorhizobium sp. M1322 | reverse complement strand
CAACCCGCTTCGAGAAAACCGCCCGCAATTACCGCGCCGTTGTCACTCTCGCGGCTATTGTCCTATGGTTGCGGTAACTGTCCACACGGCCTAGGCCGCAGGCCGAGAGGCAGCTTGCCTCATGAGTCCCCGGTATGTCCTTCCGGTTTCGGGCGCGATGGGCTAGAAAGCTGACGTTCTCTTCCGACCCTAGTCGGTCATGTGATGGAGCGCCAGAGCCCCAAAGGCGGACCATCGACAGCTTTTTGAGGTGAGCGTAGCGAGATCCGTCAACGGGCGGATGCCGAAAAACGGCACCGACCCGAAAACAGCAGCTTTATCATTTTTTGAGTCATGCGCGGTAAGGTTCCGCGCATGAAGACTTACTTGATCATCACCGGCGTCGGCGCGTTCGTGGCGCTGACAATGCCATGGCTGGTCATCATCGGCAGTTTCCTGATCATCCCAGGGCTCATCCTCGCGTCGATGCCAACGGCCTTCATGTATGGCGTCGCCTTCGCGCTGTTCCGCTTGCTGCTCGGAAGTTTCCTTTCAGGGGTTCCTCTGAACGTCATGTCGGGCGCCGCGACGCTGGCACTGTTCTGGACCATCCCCCAGCCAAGCCTCACCTGGGCGAGCGGCATGCTGGCCAGCCTGGAGGAGCCGGACATCCAGTCGAGCGCACAGATCGCGCTCAAGGGCGACATTCTCCTCGCCCGCCCGTTCGAGGGCCGTTGCGATGCATTGTGCGCGGCATTGCTCAAGACTCCGGGCGTCACTTCGGTTCGCGTCCAGACCCTTCGCGGTCGTTCCAATACCTATCGCGTCGTGCCGGACTCGACGCCCGGCAAACGAAGCACCGTCATCGGGCATGGCCTGCTGGAAGAGCGGCGCTACGATGCCTCCGATCCGCTCGCCCCTCGGCGCGCGCTGGAAGCCGAATGGAACCTGATGATGTCAGAGGGCAAGGCGCTGCTGCAAAGCGACGACGCTCCCGAACCCGACTTCACCATCGCGATCGAGGACGGCCCCGCCGTGCCCGATGCCAAGCCCCGATCGGGACGGGTGGATTGGTCGCTCGAGCCCTCCGCGCCCCACCGCAAGGCGCTCACCATCACCGACGCCGGTGAACAGGTGCTGCTGCGGCAGTCGATCCTGTCGATCTTTGCCCCGGCGGCGCCGTTGCTGATCGGGACTACGGGCGGGATCGAGAACTTCCGGTTCGGCTGGGCGCGTCGGCGGCTCGGTGACGGAAGGATGTACGCCGAGGTTCCGGTCAACCGGCTGCTACTCGACCACACCATCGTTTCGCGCGGGGTGAATATGGAAGCGGCGAAAACGAGAACGCGCGAGGAACTTGCCAGAGCGCTCGACGATCCGCGTAGGCGGGGGAGCGATGCCGCGTTCGCGCTCGCCAATCAGTGGATGGACTCGTTCCGCGCGAACGACCAGCCGCTCGGCGAGAGCGACCGGCGTCTGCTGGTTCGCATCTTGGAGGACCCGCGGGTGCGATCCCCAGACGGGCTGTGGGCGATCATCA
>NZ_JAMYLP010000200.1:0-1543 GCF_040318085.1 Mesorhizobium sp. M1322 | reverse complement strand
CCCACCCCCCCCCCCCCCCCCCCCCCCCCCCCCCCCCCCCCCCCCCCCCCCCCACCCCCCCCCCCCCCCACCCCCCCCCCCCCCCCCCCCCCCCCCCCCCCCCCCCCCCCCCCCCCCCCCCCCCCCCCCCCCCCCCCCGCCACCCCCCCCCCCCCCCCCCCGCGACCGCAGCCGTCTCTCGATCTCGGCAGCCGCCGCCACGGCGACGCCAATGGTGGAGGAGGAAGCGGGATCGCTCGGCACCACCTCGACCAGATCGAGCGCGAAGCGCGATTTCAGCCGGGCCGCGAGGTCGAGGCAATTGGCGATCGGGTGGTCGACACGCACCTTGATCAGCCCTTCGGACACCGCCAGCGACACCAGCCGCTGCGCCGTCTGCCGTGAGATGCCGAGCGTCGAGGCGATCTGGTCCTGCGTGTTGCCGGCGACATAATAGAGCCAGCCGGCGCGCGCCGCGTCGTCCAGCCTGTTGCTGCCGCTATCCTGCCGGGAATTCAACTTGCTGCCTCCCTGCCCCGACAATCGAGACGGAGCGCCTTACTTTTACGGCGAAATGCGCTTGTGCGCAATTGCCTACCGCCAGAGCAATTGCTTAGGTAAGCTGCCGAGGTGCCTGTGGCGTTTCGAGTGGATGATTGTAGCCAAGCAATTTTGGAGGTCCCGCAATGTCGGTGCAGGCAAGCGCCGCGGTTTATCTCCCGACGCAAACCCTTTAAGGGATTCGGACAAAGGAGCCTCGCATGACGCCGAAAGCGGTTTTCTGGGACATGGACGGCACGCTGGTCGACAGTGAGCCATTGCACGAGGCGGCGCTGATTGCGGCGCTGCACAGCGTCGGCATCGCGGCGCCGCCCGACCTGCATAAGCGGGTGCTCGGCATTGCCGCATGGCCGGTCTACGAAATGCTGCGCGACGAGTTCGGCCTCGACCTACCGTTCGATGACTGGATCGTGCGCAAATACGACCACTACCTGCCGATGGCCGAGACGCTGAAGCCGCGCCCCGGCGCGATCGAGATCTATAACGAACTGCGCGCGCTTGGCGTAGCACAAGCGGTGGTGTCCAATTCCGACCGGCTGGTCGTCGACGCCAATCTGCGCATGGTCGGCCTTTTCTATCCAGGCATGAAGACGATCAGCCGCAACGACGTGCGCGAAGGCAAGCCGCATGCCGAGCCGTTCCTGCGCGCCGCATGGCTGGCCGATGTCGATCCGGCCGATGCCGTGGCCGTCGACGACAGCGTGACCGGCGTCACGGCGGGATTGGCGGCGGGGATGAGGACGATCTTCTGGCCGGAATTGCCTATGGACGGGCCGCCTGGTGCGATCGTCATCAACAGCACCGACGAATTGCGGGCTGAGCTGGGGCTCTGAGCTTGGGAAGTGGAGTAGCCGCAACCTAGACGCTCTTCCTGCAACGCCGATGATTGGCGAAACCGGCGATCAGAGCTGTCCAGTTGATAGATGGGTAACACTTTGAACCGGATACATGGGTTACAGTTTTCCCCCTGTAGTGTCCGCTGCAGCGCCAAGCGGTTTGGTTG
>NZ_JAMYLP010000199.1:0-1641 GCF_040318085.1 Mesorhizobium sp. M1322 | reverse complement strand
GGCTGGGCGACCAATACGGGCGGGTCGTATGTCATGCCCACGACGTCCCAGATGCAGACCATGATGGACCACTGGGACAGGCTGGTTCCCAATCCTGCCTTTGAAATGGCTTATAAATGGGCCTCGCAGAACGGCGAAACCTCGCTTGGCAACACTCCGGCGATGCAAGACTTTTTCCTGCAGCATAACACCAGCCCGCCCGACGATACGCTCTACGGCACCAGCGGAGCCGATGTACTCCAGGGGACCGGTGCCCACACGATGATCGGCTACGGTGGCAA
Organism: Mesorhizobium sp. M1322; assembly: GCF_040318085.1. Lineage (NCBI taxonomy): Bacteria > Pseudomonadati > Pseudomonadota > Alphaproteobacteria > Hyphomicrobiales > Phyllobacteriaceae > Mesorhizobium > Mesorhizobium sp. M1322. The sequence goes on along the minus strand of NZ_JAMYLP010000199.1, from coordinate 1,360 downwards.
CGACACCTACTACGTCGACAATGCCGGCGACAAGGTGGTAGAGGCGGCCGGCGGCGGCACCGACAGGGTGCTCACCTCGCTGAACTATGCGCTCGCGGCCGGCTCGGAAATCGAGCTTCTCGCCACCACGAATCCATCTGGCACGACGGCAATCAACCTCTCCGGCAATGAGTTCGCCCAGACTATCCAGGGCAATGCCGGCGCCAATGTCATCAACGGCCTCGACGGCGCCGACACGATGACCGGCAACGGCGGCAACGACACCTATTATGTCGACAATGCCGGAGACAAGGTGATTGAGGCGGCGGGCGGTGGCGCCGACAAGGTGCTCACCTCGGTGGCATACGGGCTTACAGCCGGCGCGCAGGTCGAGCTTCTCACCACCACCAACGCTGCCGGCACGGCAGCTATGAACCTCAATGGCAACGAGTTCGCCCAGACCATCCAGGGTAACGCCGGCGCCAACACCATCAATGGTCTCGGCGGCGCCGACACGATGATCGGCTATAGCGGCAACGACGGCTACTATATCGACAATGCCGGCGACAAGGCGATTGAGGCGGTCGGGGGCGGTCGCGACGTCGTGGTCACCACGGTGAGCTATGCGCTTGCGGCCGGCTCGGAGATCGAGCTTCTCGCCACCAGGTATCCGACCGCCACAGCTGCAATCAACCTCACCGGCAACGAGTTCGCCCAGACCATCCAGGGCAATGCCGGAGCCAACGTCATCAACGGTGGGCGAGGCGCCGACATCCTGACCGGCAACGGTAGCAACGACACCTTCGTTTTTAATAGCGCCCTTGGTAACGGCAATGTCGACAGGATTACCGACTTCAACCCGTCCCAGGACAAGATCCATCTCGAGAATGCCATTTTCGCCGGGCTGGGCGGGGGCGCGCTCACATCCGCCGCTTTCTTTGCGGGTGCATCCGCGCACGACAGTTCCGACCGTATCCTCTACAACAATTCAACCGGAGCGCTCTCGTTCGACAGCGACGGGATCGGCGGCGCGGTTCAAACACAATTCGCCACTCTCTCTCCAGGTCTGTCGCTTACGGAAGATGCATTCTTTGTGATTTGAATAGGTTGGCGAAGGCGTCCGACAAGCCGATCGCCAAGAAGAAAATTAGCGATCTAATGATTGTCTGTGGGGCAGCCAGCGCGCATACCGCCGATAGCGAGGACACTCCTCAAGCAGATTCGCAACTGACGGGTTTTACATTTCGGATGTAACCCATTGATATCATACAAGCGACTTTTCGCCTGTTTTAGTGTCTGAATCAAAACGACTGGTGCAATTTCAAGGTCTTGCGAGGCGACGCGTGAGCAGGCGGATGTGGGCGATGAAGACCCAGGCTTC
>NZ_JAMYLP010000198.1:0-1736 GCF_040318085.1 Mesorhizobium sp. M1322 | reverse complement strand
ACGCCGAACCGCGCCGCCGCTTGCCGCGCCGACATCCCCTCGTCCGAAGCCTTCAAAACCCGCGATCGAAGATCCCCGCTCAATGCTCTTCCCATTGTCCACCTCCATCGAGGTGGATGTTGAATCAGCACAAGACGCAGCTGTCACATCACAATCGATTCATCGACCACAGGACGTGCTCTAGGCTAATGGCGCAATTATTCTCCGCCTCGGCTCGCGCCCGTACCATTTAGAGCGCTCGATCCGGCGGTAGAAAGAATATCGCCGTGCTCAGATCCGTGTGAGTCGTGGTTTGCCACCACGCAAACGACCAAATCGGAAGGCATCTGAAACCGCCGAGCGGACCATAAGCATCTCGCCTATGGTTTCGTGTGTCATGAGCCCGACCAGCCGGTCGGCATTGTCCACGACGGCTACGGCAGGCACATCTGCCTGCTGCATGAGCCGCAGGCTTTCCTCGAGACTTCTGCGATAATGTATTTTCGGGATATCGCTCCGCATTGCGCTCGCGACCGGTTCGGCAGGCCCCTTTTCCTTCAATGTCCGGATCATGTCGTTGCGTGTCACCAATCCTTCAAGATGGCCGCTGGAGTCGATGACCGGGAAGTCGTGCTGCGTCGTCGCGAGCAGCATCTCGATTGCCTCGTCGAGCGTCGCCGACCGTTCCAGCCGGGCGAACTCGGTGATCATCACATCCGCGACCAAGACGCTTGTGGCAACCTCGCGGATCTGTGCGTTCTGCGCCTCAGCTGCCGCGGCGAGATAGACGAAGATGCCGATGAAGATCAGCAGCGGATTGTAGAACAGCCCAACGAAACCGAAGACGAAGGCCAATCCTTGCCCGATCGTGGCGGCGATCTGGGTCGCGCGCGACCAGGAGAGGCGGGCGGCGAGGGCGGCGCGCAGGATACGGCCGCCATCCATCGGGAAGGCCGGGATCATGTTGAAAAGAACCAGGAAGACATTGACCCCGGCAAGCCTGGCGAGAAAATTCATACGCGGATCCTCGATCCCGGCCATCTGATCGACGCCCGCCGACCCGCCGAGCAAGACGAAGATCAGCGCGGCGATCGCGACATTGACCAGCGGCCCCGCGACCGCGATCACGAACTCCTGCCCCGGCTCTTCGGGCATGCGTTCCAGCCTGGCCACGCCGCCGATTGGGAAAAGCGTGATGTCCGGCGTGCCGATTCCGAAATACCGTGCGGCGGCGATGTGACCGAACTCATGCAGGACCACGCAGCCAAAGACGGCAATGATGAAGGCGACGCCTTCCCAGGCCGCGGGCGTGCCGCCGATCTGATAGTGCGTCAGCCAAATCCATACTAGCAGAAGCAGGAAGGTAAAGTGGACGCGCACGGTGGTGCCGGCGATCGTCCCGAGGTTCAGCGACCAACCCAAATCCGTCCACTCCGAGAGGCCCCACCTTCACCATGGGCTTTGGCAGGACGTTTGCAATCGTCCGAGTACATCAGGCTCAAGCTCATCGTCTGCGACGAGGACCACCCGGCTGGGAAATACCCTGCCTTGGTGTCGCACGGTCCCGCCGCAAAAAGAGTTTATCACGACATGACATCCCGGTGAACGTCTTGCGCCGTCGATGCGACCGCGTCTGCACGATGCCGCCTGGGGGGGGGGGGGGGGGGGGGGGGGGGGGGGGGGGGGCGGGGGGGGCGGGGGGGGGGGGGGGGGGGGGGGGGGGGGGGGCGGGGAGCCGGCGCCGGGCGCGCGCGCGG
>NZ_JAMYLP010000197.1:0-1737 GCF_040318085.1 Mesorhizobium sp. M1322 | reverse complement strand
GGCGCGCGCCGAACTCGACCAGGACAAGCGCAAGAACCTCTATCGCGAAATGGCCATCATCCTTCGGGACGAGGGCGGGGTGATCGTGCCGTTCTTCAACCAGTTCATCGATGCGACTGGGCCGGGCGTGAAAGGCTTCGTGAAGCATCCTGCGCGGGATATGTGCAACGGCTACGCATTGGCGCAATGCTGGCTCGAAGCGTGAACGGCGGCTCGCCCGTTCTGAGGCTGGTTGCCCAGCGCATCGCGCTGGGCATTCTCCTCCTCTTCGCCGTCTCCGTGCTGATCTTCGCGGGAACCCAGCTCCTTCCAGGCGACGTGGCCCAGTCCATCCTCGGTCAGTCCGCCACGCCCGAGGCGGTCGCCAATCTGCGCCGGGAGCTCGGTCTCAACGATCCCGCCATTGTGCGCTACTTCCAGTGGGTTGGCGGGGTTTTGACCGGCAATCTCGGTAGCGCGCTCACCACGCGACAGGAGATCGCTGTGACGCTGATGCCGCGGCTGTGGAACACGCTGTCCCTCGCCTTCTGTGCCGCCGTCGTGTCGATTCCCCTCGCAATCATCCTCGGGCTGCTGGCCGTGCGCTACCGCAACGGTCCGATCGACAAGGCGATCTCGGGCTTTGCGCTAGCTTCCATGTCACTGCCTGAATTCTTCATCGGCTATCTGCTTATCTTGTTCCTTGCCGTGAAGCTGCAGTGGTTCCCGTCGATCTCGACGGTCCATGACGGAATGCCCTTCCTCGAGAAGCTGAGAGGAATCGTGCTGCCGGTAATCGCTCTAGTTCTTGTCGTTCTGGCGCACATGATGCGCATGACGCGTGCGGCGATCCTGAACGTGATGCAGTCGGCCTACATCGAGACGGCCGAGCTCAAGGGCCTTTCCGCCTTAGATATCATCCGTAAGCACGCCTTTCCGAACGCCATCGCGCCCATCATCAACGTCGTGATGCTCAACATGGCATACCTGGTGGTCGGCGTCGTCGTGGTCGAGGTGATCTTCGTCTATCCAGGCATGGGGCAATATCTGGTCGACCACGTCGTCAAGCGCGACGTGCCGGTGGTTCAAGCGGTCGGACTCATCTTTGCTGCGGTCTACATCGGGCTCAACATCGTCGCGGACGTCGCCGCGATCCTTGCCAACCCGCGCCTGCGGCATCCGAAGTAGGAGGGATGATGATCAATTTTAAGCGTATCCCCCTCGGGGCCTGGATCGGCCTAAACCTGACCGGGCTGTTAGTGATCGGCGCGCTTTTTGCGCCATGGATCGCCCCACACGGCTATGGCGAGATCGTGGGCGACGTATGGGAGCCGATGTCGTCGGCGCACTGGCTGGGGACTGACAATCTCGGGCGAGACCTGCTCTCGCGCATGATGTATGGCGCCCGCATCACGATCTTTATCGCCGGCATGGCCACCGCCTTGTCCTTCTCTCTGGGCGCCATCCTCGGCTTTACGGCGGCCGTCCTCGGCGGTCTGGTCGACATGCTGATGTCGCGCGTCGTCGATCTTTTGATGGCGATACCAACGTTGATATTCGGCCTCGTCGTCCTGTCAGTGCTGCCCACGAACAACGTGACGCTCATTCTCGTGATGGGGGTTCTGAGTTCGACGCGCGTCTACCGCCTCTCACGCGCGGTTGCTGCGGACATCAACGCGATGGACTTCGTCGAAGCGGCCAAGTTGCGCGGGGAGGGTCTCGGCTGGATCATCTTCCGCGAGATCCTGCCCAACGCAC
>NZ_JAMYLP010000196.1:0-1781 GCF_040318085.1 Mesorhizobium sp. M1322 | reverse complement strand
TGTCAATGCCGCTCGAATTTTCCCCAAAAGTGCCGAAGTAAAATTCCCCAGTTTCGCCGCTCAGGCTGTCGCGGAGGGGTGTCCATTTTTCGGTGGCCGGCCGCGCGGCCGCGATGGTGGATTTAATGTCGGCGGCGTGATGGAGGCTTTTGATCGCAAGTGTTCGGGCATGAGCTCGGCGTGCTGGCGGAGCCGATAACTCGATCCTTCGATCTGGACGACGACCGCATGGTGAAGCAGGCGATCGAGAAGTGCGGTTGCGACGACAGGGTCGCCGAAGACCTCGCCCCATTCGGCGAAGCCGCGATTTGAGGTGAGAATCATGGCGCCCTTCTCGTAGCGGGCGTTGACGAGTTGGAAGAACAGATTGCGGCCACCGTGGACGACGGGCAAGTAGCCGATCTCATCGACAACGAGCAGAGCAGGCCGGCAGAAGAAGCGGATGCGTTCCTGCAGGCGGCCTTCGCGTTCGGCCCTTGCCAGTGCGGCGATGAGTTCGGCGAGCGTGCAGAAATAGACGCTCTTTCCAGCCTTCACAGCCTCGACTGCAAGTGCGATGGCCAGATGGCTCTTGCCTGTGCCGGGCGGGCCGAGGAAGTGGACGACCTCGCAGCGGGCGACGAAGCCGAGTTGGGCGAGCGTGAAGATTCGATCGCGGTCGAGCGAGGGCTGGAAAGAGAAGTCGAAGCCGGCGAGGGTCTTGATCGTGGCCAGGCGCCCCATGCGCAGTGCCGTCTTGATCCGGCTGTTCTCGCGCAGGGTCAACTCTTCCGAGAGGAGGATGTCCATGGCTTCGAGGGCGGCGATCTCGCCTTGCTCGAGCCGGCGCACGACATGATCGAGCGCTTCGAGCGCCCGCGGCATCTTCAGGCCGACGAGATCGTGGCGGATCCGGTCGATTGTGGATGGCGTGGTATCGAGCGCATTCGTCATGGACGCTGCTCCTTCGCCATCACCCGGGCGACGGCATCGTAGAAGGCCAACGGGCGCTGAGCGACCCTGTCGCCTGAGCCATGAAGGATGACCTCGTCGTTCCTCAGTCTTTGTCGGCGCTTGTGGACGTGGATGTTGCGATGCCCGGGCTCGACATGACGCTGGTGCCGACCTTCTAGAATGGGATGGATGGCAAGCAGTGCGCCGTCCTCGAAGATGCGTACCTCTTCGGCCAGAGTGTGCACCTCGACGACACGGCGCCTGGTGGCGTCGGGCACGCTATAGAAATTGCCGCCAACGCTAACCATGCCCTCCCGGCTGATGCGTCGCTCGAGCTTCAGGACCGATCGGAACGGAGCCAACGGCAGCGGCCGGAGCGCTGCCCGCTCCTCGGCAAAAGCTTCGTTGACGACACGCCGTGTGGTTGCGTGAACTCTCGGGTTTGCGACCGTGTCCAGCCAGTGACGCAACTGCGCATTCAAGTCTTCGAGGTTGCGAAAGGACCGGGCCAGGAAGAAGTCCTCGCGAATGTAGCGGAACGGCTCGACCTTGCCTTTCGTTTGGCGCGGTAAGGCCGACACGCCTTGGGATGGAAACCATAGTGGCGGGCAAGATCGACGAGGGCACGGTTGTAGACGATGCCGCCGGTATCGCCTTCGCCGATCACAGCCGTACGGTCGTAAAGCACTTCGCGAGGAGCGCCGCCCAGCGCCTCGAAAGCCCCAGCATGGCAGCGCAAGACAGTCGGCAGATCCTGGTGGACGACGAAGCGTGCCCAGATAAGGCGACTGAAGCCAAGCACCATGGAGAATAGCCAGACGATTCTCGGCGTGGTCGGCTCATCGGCA
>NZ_JAMYLP010000195.1:0-1814 GCF_040318085.1 Mesorhizobium sp. M1322 | reverse complement strand
GTAAGCGATGTCCCGACGGCACCTTTCGGTGATCGGCGTGAAGGACGATGTTCGGAGCCTTTGAGGGCTTCGACACATGACGATTTCAGAGCTTACGCTTAAATCCAGCGATCACGAGCCCGCGCGCCGGTTCGAGGTGTTCACGGGCTCCGGTCGGCGGCGCGAATGGCTGCCGGAGGAGAAGGCGCGGATCGTGGCGGAAAGCTACGAAGCCGGCGCGACCGTGAGCGCGGTGGCGCGGCGATACGCTTTGTCCCCGCAGCAGCTGTTCGCCTGGCGTCGGGCCGCTCGTCAGCCGTTGGCGGAAGCGCCGGCACCGGAATCGTTGTTTGTTCCGGCGGTGATTGCAGCGCCGAGGCCTGAACCGGCGGCAAGGCGGCGGCGGAAGCAGAAAGCCGCCCGAGACGGTGTGATCGAGCTGGAGATAGACGGCGTCGCTATGCGGGTCGGCCGTGGCGCCGACACCAGGACGGTGGCCGCTGTAATCCGAGCGCTGAAGGCGACGACGTGATCGGGCCGACGGGTGCGGTCAAGGTCATGGTGGCGACGAAGCCGGTGGACTTCCGCAAGGGTGCGGAGGGCCTCGCGGCGCTTGTGCGCGAGACGATGGGCGCCGATCCGTTCAGCGGCGCGGTCTATGTCTTCCGGGCGAAGCGGACGGATCGGATCAAGCTGATCTTCTGGGATGGCACCGGCGTCTGCCTTTACGCCAAACGTCTGGAGGACGGCGAGTTCCGCTGGCCGAAAGTGCATGACGGCATGATGCGGCTGACGGCCGCGCAGTTGTCGGCGCTGCTCGAAGGTCTCGACTGGCGGCGGGTCCACGAGGCGCGCAGGACCCGCGTTCCGGTTCAGGCGGGCTGACCCGCGACGAAGTGAATCAGCCTGGATTCCGCTGTCGCGGGATGTCGGCGAATATGGTCTGATCCGGTCATGGCGATGGCGGCTGACCAGCTTCCCGACGATCCGGACGCGCTGAAGGCGATGGTCCTGGCGCGCGACGTCGAGAACGCCCGCCTGATCCAGATCATCAAGGAATTGCAGCGTCACCGCTTCGGCCGAAGAGCTGAGACGCTTCCCGAGGATCAGTTGCTGCTGGGGCTCGAAGAGGCCGAGCAGATCGAGGCCGCCGACGAGGAAGAGAATGAACAAGCATCTCCCGCAGAGCGTCTGGAGCGCGCCAGGAAGCGCCGGACGAACCGCGGCGCGTTGCCACCCCATCTGCCGCGGGTGGAAATGGTCGTCGACATCGAGGACCATGCCTGTCCGGGCTGCCGCAATGGCTTGCATCGGATCGGTGAGGACGTGAGCGAGCGGCTCGACATCGTTCCGGCGCAGCTGCGTGTGATCGTCGTGCGCCGGCCCAAATATGCCTGCCGCGCCTGCGAGGATGTGGTCGTTCAGGCTCCGGCGCCCGCCCGGCTGATCGAGAGCGGTTTGCCAACCGAGGCGACGGTCGCTCAGGTGCTGGTGTCCAAATATGCTGACCACCTGCCGCTCTATCGTCAGGCGCAGATCTATGCCCGGCAGGGCATCAATCTCGACCGGTCCACGCTCGCCGACTGGGTCGGCCGCGCCGCCTGGCACCTTCGTCCGGTGCATGAGCGGCTGCTTGGCAAGCTGAAGACTTCACCGAAGCTCTTTGCTGACGAAACCACGGCGCCGGTGCTCGATCCGGGCCGCGGCAAGACGAAGACTGGGCAGCTGTGGGCCTATGCCCGCGATGACCGCCCATGGAATGGAAGCGACCCGCCGGGCGTCGCCTATGTCTATGCGCCGGACCGAAAGGCCGAGCGTCCGATCGCTCATCTCGC
>NZ_JAMYLP010000194.1:0-1816 GCF_040318085.1 Mesorhizobium sp. M1322 | reverse complement strand
CGACGGATGACATCGACAAGCCTGATTTCGACTTTTTCGATTCCTGTTGCGTTTCTTTGTTCGGCTCAGGTGAGCCTGTTTCTTCGTCCCGGCCCACAGGATTTCCCACGCGAGCGTGTCGAGACGCAGTCAAGGCTGGCCGGTGCGATGGCGCCGCGGCCGGCTGCGAGGCTTCCAGGCCACGCCTTGACTGCGTCGAGCACGGCGCCATTCTGGAGCGGACCGAGGGCGTCGGTCGTGCCGCCAGATTTCCTTGTGCTATATTTGTCCGGCACGGACGACCACGTGGCAAAGAGTGGTGCGAGAGGATGAGAGTGCCGCCACGCAGCCGTTATAGTCGTTCCTCCTTTGTGGCGTCCGTGCGCCGCTTCGGCCCGCGTGGCCGCCAATGCCGAACCATCAGCTCGTAGGCACGTTCGGCATTCTCGGCCGCGGCTTTCTCGCTGTTTCGCAACTCCTTCACGTTGTAGGCGTAAGCCGAACCGCGGCGACCAACACCGCGCTCGCCCGGCGCACCGGCCTTGAGAGCGAGCTGCCTCTGCTTTGCCGCCACCAGCGCCGGGCGAGCCCAGAAGTAGTCCTGCTCCTTTGTCAGCAGATGCCAGATCAACACCGCGAGCTTGCGGGCGAGTGCCACGGCTGCGACCTGATGGCCACGCTTGTTGCGGATGCGTAGGAAGAAGGCTCTGAGCGGTCCGGGCGCCTTCGCCGCCGCCCAGGCGGCCTCGACCAGCATGGCGCGGGCATGGGAACGCCCATGTTTGCTGATCCGGCCATATTGCGCCAAGCCAAGACCGGATTGGCGCACACGCGGATTGAGGCCGAAGTAGCTCACCAGCTTCTGCGGTTCGCCGAAGCGGTGGATATCGCCGACCGCGGCGATGATACCGCTCGCGACGATGGCATTGACGCCGGTGATCGTCTGAAGCCGCCGGACTTGCACATCATCAACCGCTTCCCGGGCGATGTCGCGATCGAGGTCGGCCAGATCCTCGGCCAGGCGGTCGATCTCGCGGATGTGGCGGGCGATGGCGGCCCGCTCGTCGTCGGGAAGCACCTGCCGCTCGAGCCAGGCGCGACCGCGATTGTTGAACAGATCGGCATGCGGGCACTTCGGCACGAGGTGCGCCTGCAGGATGCCATGCACCTCGTTCTTCACTCGCGTGCGATGCCGCACGACCTGGTTGCGCCGCGCGACGAGGCGGCGAAGCCGCTCAGTCCGCTCATCGGGAACCCAGACCTCCGGCAGAAAGCCGCTGGCATGGAGCTGCGCCAGAACGCCGGCATCGATCTTGTCGGTCTTGATCCTGGCATGAGCGATCGCCTTCACCTGCATCGGGTTGGCGACAATCACCCGGCCGACATAGGGCCACAGAACCCGCACCACCGCCATGGCGTTGCCCGTAGCCTCGACGACAACCTCATCCGTCCGTCGCAAACTGCGGCCGAACCCTTCCAGTCCCGAGCGGGTCATGTCGACCCGTCCGTCTTGGCGCAGCCGGCCGTCTTCCCAAACCACCACCTCCGCAAAGGTGCGGTGGATGTCCATTCCAATCACACGTCTCATCGGCTCCCTCTCCTCAAACAGTCGGGAGCCGGCGGGCGACGCGACACCTACGGATCCGCGCTCTCGGCGCAACCGGGCAGGTCGCAGGGGCGGCCAGCTACTAACGCGAGCTCGCAGCTCATCGAATACATCGGCCTGCCCGCACTTGGCGTGCTCCCGGTGCCCCTGTCCCGGATGGTCGCACCATACGCCGAAAATCGCTCATCTCCAGCGGGGATCGGATGGCACCGTCATGATCATACCGGTTAC
>NZ_JAMYLP010000193.1:0-1925 GCF_040318085.1 Mesorhizobium sp. M1322 | reverse complement strand
TCGGTCCAAGGCATCGTGATCTCCGTCGAATCTCAGCAATCCGACAGAATCACAACCTGCTGAAATCACTCACTCCTTTTTGGATCGGACACTTACAGGCAAGCCATTGGAATCCGGCCGAAAGGGCTAGCTTCCCAAGCTGAAAGTCCGCCGGGTTCGATTCCCGCTACAGGTTGTGTCAAAGGCTTTGCGCCCGATTTCGCTAGCGAAGACCCAGTGGTGTTTTACAGTCAGTTTTACTGCGATGCGTCCTATTCTGATCCGACTTCGTGCCTTTGGTGAAGACTGAAGCCTCTGGCGAGTGGCTTACGCAATTGATTTCTACCGACACAACTGCTGTTGTGCGACAGGGCTAGGGAGGAAACAATTGCAGGAAAAAGATCATCTCGACAGAGAGACATCGGTCTCTGCTGAAATTTCGGCAACTGGTGTTAAGGCAAGCGCGAAGAGCAGGTTTGTGGCGGCAGTCGATCGTCTTGGCGGCAACTTCGTCGAACTGATGAATGCGCCAATGGAGGCATGGACGGCAGAAAAACGTGCCCGTGCTGACGCTAGGATGCGCGCCATAGAAGCTCTGACAGAGATCTGGATCGATCGCTTAAAGACCGACCGAGAATTTGCTGAACGGGCACTCAGAGGTCACGTCGTGTCTATTTTTGTCCAGAGAGAGAACAAAGACGCAGTGCTCGTCAAAGCGATCGAAGATCTTCGCCGGCAGCCCCCAACAGATACGGAATCTACAACCGGACCAGAAGTACTGGACGACAGTTTTGTGCAAAGGTTCGATGGGTATGCGGGCAGTGCGACCACTGATGAGTTGCGAGAGAAGTGGGGGCGCGTCCTAGCTGCGGAAATTCGCAGTCCTGGAACCTTCTCAGTGAAAGTCTTGAGAATTGTCGATGAAATCGACCCGGTTGTGGCGGCCTTATTTGAACGGGTTTGTGAGCATCGGTTGGCTGATGTACTTCCAAAGTGCTTGGTTGGAGAATTGCCATTTGACGACTCGGTGAAACTGAGCGAGGCAGGACTTTTAGTTGAACCGGGTGTTTCCGGGCAAATGCGAATGTCTTCGGCGGTTACCACCGACAAGGGCATTGATCAGTGGTTTTGGAATTTTGGGAAATTAGGAATCGGATTACCGAAGAGTCCTGGGGTCCCGATTAATGACGTATTCAATTATCTTGATGGATTGCCAGGAATGTCAGTCTTTGTCCTTACGCAGGCGGGAGCTTCGATTTCTTCGATACTGCCGGACAATACAACTGCTGCGTTCAAGTCTCTGGCTGAAAGAGTTTCCGAGGCGGTCCGAGATCTTTCTCTATGAGAACAGTCCTCCAAACTCGGGTTCTTGGAAACCGACAGGTCGAATTTTGCCGAAACAGCAGGAAGGGCCCGATCATGCGCCAAACGGTTGACGTTTGACAGAATCTTTGCCGCCTCGGAAACACCGGAGAAGATCATGCTAGGCTCCGATTTCTCAGAAGGGACGCCGCGGATCGCGAACGAAGGGTTCGATTCATCTGCACGGGATTTGATACGCGCCGTTGATCGTCAGCTTGGTGACGTCCCACGTTTTGAGCTGGCGTTCTCCGACGCGCTTGCGCTTTTCGATTTCTGCACGGAGCGACGCAATGCCGTTCGTGCTCAAACAGAAAGCATAGCGGAAGGCCTAGAAGAACATACGCGATGGCAACATCTCAACGAGGCCATGAGAAAGGCTACAGCCTGGCAGCACATCGCGGGCCGAGAAGGTGCCCTATCGATTTGGGACTTCGGGCACAACATCCACCAGCTCTTCATCAACACGCGGAAATGTAGTCCTCTTGGCGCTCTAGAGCACGTCCTGTTTAATCCGGTTCATATCCTGCGGCTTTGAAGTAATTGGCACATTCGGCTGGGGTGAAGAGGTCGACGACCGCGCCGAC
>NZ_JAMYLP010000192.1:0-2038 GCF_040318085.1 Mesorhizobium sp. M1322 | reverse complement strand
CGTCAGTTATTACGGCCCTGTCCGCTTCGCGCTCCAGCCGGAAGGTGCCGACGAAATCGGTCTCCTCAACCACGGCTTCGCCAAGTGGCCGGTCCGTACGGGTGCCGCGTCACGTGTTGAACATCTTTGGTGCCGCTACGAGCGGCTGGGCCGCGTGGAGGCGAACTGACTTCGTCCGCCGCTTTGCTATCTTGGCTACCGGAATCCGGCCGCCGACAGAGTGTACGAGTCGCTGAGCGGCCCGCATCACGAGTTCTCTTGGGCTGCCCAAGCGCAATGAGCGCCGATGCCAGCAAGAGGCGAGGCGGCGCAATCAAGCTGCGTGATTTGCGCCATTGACGAGCGCCCGAAATGCGGCCCCAATTGGGATTACGTGGTTTGTTGGGGGATTCGCATGAACCGATTTCTCTTTGTGATCGCCGACTTTCTGTCCCGTCCTCCCGGCTTCTATGTGCTGATCGCCGCGATGATAGCCTGCACTGCGATGGTTCCGTTTGGGCTAACAAACGTAATCACCTATGCGCTTTCAGTAGCTGCGATAGTGATTACCGGCGTCGTCCTGATCCAGGGCTATCGCGACACTGCTGCCATTCATGCGAAGCTCGATGAAATTATCGTCGGATTGAAGGAAACGAGGAACAATGTCGTCGGGCTCGAGCATGCCGAGCCTGAGGAGATCAGGGCCCATTTGGCGCGGCTTGAATTGGAAGCAGCGGTGGCTGATCAGGAAGCTGAGCACGAGGGAGTTACGCCAGCGGCCGCTAAGCGCAACAAAATGCGGCAGCGTAGCCGCAATCTAGGATCTCGCAGCTAACCACACCGCCAACATGCCGGTGAGCGAGCCGATGATGCCGATTATCGCCGGCCCACGTGATTACCCACTCGCGCCGGTCCCTGCGCTCTTGCCCGATCGCTCTTCGAAGCTGGGAATATTAGCTTGATGGCCTGTTGCTGCTTGCGCAAGGCACAGCGCGAGAAGCACGATGCGAAACGATGGTGGCGGAAGCGGCGGGAGCTTTGCCATAGCCCGTATAACATATGTTAAGCCGAAAGGTTCCTCGTTCCAGCCCGCTGCCTCCGGTGGCGGGCTGTGCATTTGGCGGGGGCTAAACATCGGGATCAGCGGGAACAAGTCGGATCGCGCAATATCAAATGCAGCCTCGGGCTGTCAGCCGCTTATGAGCCCGAAGAAGACGAGGAAGATGATCCGGATATCCTGATGCTCAAGGGCAGACACTTTCGGCGCGACAAGGCTCGCAAAATGCCGCCGGAAGTCCGGCGACCACCACCGGCGCCTTGAAGAGCCGGGGCTATTTCCCGCTTATAAAGGAGTAGGAGATTGCCGCGCCAAGATGTTTCGCACATTAGAGACCTGCCATTGGCCGTTGCGCGCTGTTCGAACGCCGCGGTTGTTCAGGGCGATGGCCAGGCCACGTAGGCTGGAGATGCCGGACCGTTGGATAGAGGCGATGATGGGCAGCACGGTTTGGGCAAATCTGTCAGCTTCCCGGATCGAGATCTTCCGACCTCTGGCTGCAGCTTCTGCGGTGTTGGTCGGATTGCCGAGCTTCATTCCAGTGGTCTTGCGCGAGGCGAGGGCGGCCTTGGTGCGCTCCGAGATCAATCGACGCTCCTTCTCGGCCAAAGCGGCGTAAAGGTGCAGCATAAACGGATCGGCATCCGCACCGAGTTCGGCCACAATGAAAGGAACGCGCTGGACCATCAGTCCGGCAATGAAGGCGACGTCACGCGAGAGTCGATCAAGCTTGGCCACGACGACCGGGCATTTTGTCTGGCGGGCAAGGGCGAGGGCGGCTGTCAGTTGTGGACGTCGATCAAGAGCATCGGCGCCCTTTCCGGTTTCGATCTCGGTGAACTCCTGGAGGATGATCATTCCCTCGGCCTCGGCAAAACGGGCGACCGCGGCACGCTGGGCCTCGATGCCTAAGTGTCCGATCCAAAAAGGAGTGAGTGATTTCAGCAGGTTGTGATTCTGTCGGATTGCTGAGATTCGACGGAGATCACGATGCCTTGGACC
>NZ_JAMYLP010000191.1:0-2183 GCF_040318085.1 Mesorhizobium sp. M1322 | reverse complement strand
GGTCCAAGGCATCGTGATCTCCGTCGAATCTCAGCAATCCGACAGAATCACAACCTGCTGAAATCACTCACTCCTTTTTGGATCGGACACTAAGGTGCAAGCTTGTTCGGGGGTCCATTGCGTCGACCACAGCTGAACCTTTGCAATGTTTGGGGAATCCTAGCAAATAACATGAACGATGCCATCCCAGATTTTAGCAGCGTCACACGCCTGCCGCCGGCCAATATCAGCGCAGGCGAAGAGGACCTTGAGTCCGCCCGTGTTGAGGCTCGGGAATATCTTCAGTTCTATGGACTATCAAAGGCGAATATCTGGGATATGATGCCGAGGGGATAATATACATTTTCTCTTCGAGATTTCACCCGGCAGACCAGATGTGCCCCAATGGATATGGGTAATCGTGGGTGATGTACCTCCAGCATATATGCCTGGCGACGACCTCAAGACTCCATATGACGCGCTGGACGGATGTATAGGTGCCATGGAAGAATGGGTTGCGGCCGCGCGGCAGGGGAAGTCGGTGGCGGACTTGATCCCGGTCAATGTCCCCGCCAATCCCGCCAACGCCGAAATGCTGGATCGACGTCTCAAATTCCTCGATGAAAAGGTGCTTCCGGAACTTCTAGAGTGATGTGTCGGCGCTTGCTACCAAACGCCACGATCGTGCGAGGCGCCGCGCTCTATCGCTCTGTCACCGGCTGGTGGTCTGATTATGGTCATGATGATAACCTATGGCGTGCCATAACCTCCGATGTCGCGCAGCGGCCTTCCAGGACCATACCAGGCTAGCCAGACTTTTCAGATGCCAAACCTTTCAGATGAAGGACTGACTGTATCTTGTTGCGCTTAGACTCTTACCCGATGCTGGCAAGAATCGCCTTCCTGGTCACGTTGGCCGGCGTTCTTCTGCTTACTCTTCTGCCGGTGCGGTTCTTGCCGGATCTCGGCATGGCCGTCACGCTTCACGATGACAAGCTCCAACACGCCATCGCCTTCGCGGTGCTGGCGGCCCTGGGAAGCCTCGGCTGGCCGGAACACACGGCAAGGCTGGTTGTTCTCCTCGCGTTTACCGGCGCCGCGATCGAGGTTCTTCAGGGCGCGCAACTGATCGGGCGCGATCTGGATGGGTTGGACTGGGTTGCCGACTGCGCCGGCATGGCGTTGGGGCTGACAATCGCCGGCTGGACAAAGAGGCGCGTTGGGAGGCGCGTTGGCGGATTGCCATAGGTCGCAGCGTTTTTGTGCGCCCTTTTTCTCTTCGGGACCGAATAGACCAGCCGCGCCGCCGCCATATGTGCCATGGACCGCGTGTCCAGTAAGCGCACGCTGAAATCATAGAGCACTTTCAAGCCCCGCTTCGCGGGGCTTTTTTCATGGAGCAAGCCTGATGGCCCGACCTGCAACTGCCGCCGTTCGACTTCTGACCGGCGAACGCGAACCCGTGCGTCTGGCGACCACGGCCAACACCCTCCTTCGTGGCCTGCAGACCATCGACGGCGTGCCATGCGAGATTGGCGACCGCCTGCTGGTCAAGGACCAGTCCGACCCGACGCAGAACGGCATCTACACGGTCAGCGAAGGCGAATGGTTCCGCGCCGCCGACGCCCGCACCGCCCGCACCTTGCAGAAGGGAACGACGGTCCACACCCAGGTAGGGACAGTCAATGCCGACCGGGTGTTTCAGTTTACGGCCGACGAGCCGGTCGTGGGCGCCGACGCCATCGCCATTATCCCGTTTGTGCCGCCCGACGTTTCAGACGTTGTCGATGAGGTGGAAGCGCTGCGCGATGAAACGCAGGTGCTGAAGCATGCCACTGAGGCCAGTGCCGGCCAGGCAGCCGCCAGCGCCTCCACCTCCGCCGCCAATGCCGGACAAACCGCCGCCGATGTCGTCACCACCGCGGCCAATCTGGCCAGCGCCCAGGCAGCGCGCGACGCGTCTTTGTACGGCAAGGGCATTTTCCCGACGATCGCGGCGGCGATCGGCTTTGGTATCGTAGGCAGCGGTGCGCTTGTGGGCGGTGCCGGCGGGACTGATGGGACATTCGATTTGGCGTTGACCGGCGGCGCCGGTTGGGGCGCCGCCGGCCGCGTCGTGGTCGCGGGGGGCGCGCGGCCGCAGATCCTGATGTCGGCGCCCGGCTCCGACCCCGCTGTCTGGTATACACAACTCCCGGCCCCCG
>NZ_JAMYLP010000190.1:0-2224 GCF_040318085.1 Mesorhizobium sp. M1322 | reverse complement strand
TGGGTATCAGACACAGGGGCAGTAGGCCAGTAGGGCAGTAGGGCAGTAGGGCAGTAGGGCAGTAGGGCAGTAGGGCAGTAGGTTCGAGCGCCCTTTAAACATATTGCCCTACTGCCCTACTGCCTTATTCCCCCTAACCCAGCCAACTGATCCGTGATCTCGAAGCGTTCGGAAACGCCGACGCGGATGATGTTCAGGCTGCCCTCGCGCGTGTAGCGGAATTCACCTGATGCGTTCGAGCCGGCGGGCCGACCGGCCTGGAAGCTGATGACGCGGGTGCCACCATCGGGCCAGGTCACGGTCACCTCGGCTTTGCCGCCCGTGTGGACAACGCCTGCCTTGCAGCTGGTCATCGGCTGGCCGACATAGCGCGCACAAGGAATCTCGTTGCGGGCACCCAGCGCCGGCGCGGGCCTGCCTGGGGGCTGCAGCCGCGCAACGGCTTGTGCGTTGGCCGGAGGCGCTGTATTGACGGAGCGTTTCCGGATGGGCTCCTCCGCCGCTGCGGGCGCCGGCCTCTCGCCGGTCGAAGGATTTTCGCTGGCCGCGAGCGCCAGGCGGTAAGCATCCTCGATCGCGGCTCTGCCGATTGCGTCCGCGGCTGTCGTGGTGGTTTCGGGACCGGTCGCGCCCAGCCGCGCTGTCAGGTCGGGCAGCGGCTGATCCGCGGTTGCCGGGTTCAAGGCCTCGGCTGCAGGGGTCGCGCTTTCGCCGGTCGGATCAGTATCCGCATCCGAAACGGCCACCGGATTCTCGGGGTTCAGGTAGCGCGCGGGGGCCCATCCCGTCAGTTGCGGGTTGTCAATTTCTGCGACCTTGCACCAGCGATAGCCATTGACGTCGTTACAGCCGAGATTGTTCACGCTCGTACCATTCGGCAGTCGAGCCTTGATTTTGCCCATCGCCGATGCCGTGGCGCGGATGTTCAGCAGATCGCCTGGAGCGAGGTCGGTTACGATGGAAACGACCGACGCCTCCTCGGCTTTGGCCGGCAGCAGCGCCGTCAGCAGGAGAGGGGTGGCAGAGAGCGCGTACAGCGTCGTTCGGAGCGTAACTGTGCGCCTCATCATTTTGGCCGTGGACGATAGATGCATTACCGAAGGCGCGGCCAGGCTCGGAAACGCCACCGCATTCCAGGTTGATTTTATAAGCGACGACATGGCGCTATGTAAGCCGGAAAATGCGGCTGAGGAATGAACGTGCTCAGTGTGAGGGATGGGCTCCTCGTTCAACCCGAGGCATGAGCTCGTACCTCGCTCAGCCCTGGCGGCATGAACGCGTTCCGCGTTCAGCCTGACATGAACGCGTTCCGCGTTCAGCCTGACGTAAATCCGGTGCGCAGCGCGTGGGCCCATTCCGGCCGTCCCGCCTGTTCGGCCTGCCGCGCCGCCGCCTCGTGATCATAGTCGACGGCGATGGCCTCGAAGCGATCGGGGTGGCCCGGCTCGCCCAGTTCGACGATGCCGTAGCGTGCGTGCGGAGAGCCTTGCTCGGAAACATGCGCCGGCGGTGTCGAATCGTCATAGGCGGGGCAGCCGATACTGCCCGGATTGAAGACGACCGGGCCGCCGGGGATACGGATCAGTTCGCTGCGGTGGCTGTGGCCGCACAGTACGATGCGGCAAGCCGGGTCGAGCGCGGCCAGCCGTCGCTTGATGGCGGCCAGCGGCGCGCGCACCAGCCGGCCATCGGCCATCGTATCGGTCAGATATTTTTCGTCGTGGTCGGGGCGGGCATGGATGGCGATTATTCCCGGCGCGATCTCCAGCGTGAGGGGCAAGGCGAACAGCGCCTCGCGCTGCGCCGACGTCAGCCGTTCCTGCGCGTAGCGGTCGGACGGCCACATCGTCTCATCGGCGGTGTCGCGGGCGACGCGGCGGTCGTGATTGCCGCGCACCGTCGGCAGGGCGAGCGTCGCAAGCCGCTCCATGGTTTCGCGCGGCCAGAGCGGGCCGGAGACGCAATCGCCGAGGTTGACAATGAGATCGGCACCACCGCGCTGCCGCAGATCGTCGAGCACGGCGTCCAGGGCGAGGACGTTGCCGTGGATGTCGGCGAGGACGGCAATGCGCATGGGAAGCTCCGTAGGCAGGGCAGCTTTTCCTCGCCCTCGCGAAGCGGGGGAGAGGTGGGCGGGGAGCCGCCGGCGGCGGGGGGGATCGGAAACCGGTCGTCGCGCTAAAATAAGATACTGTGTCACTCGGTCGTATAAACAAAAGCCACA
>NZ_JAMYLP010000189.1:0-2300 GCF_040318085.1 Mesorhizobium sp. M1322 | reverse complement strand
GGCTCAGTTGACCAAGCACACGATCGACCATCCGAATCATCTCCCTATCTTCCTTGCGAACGGAATCACCAATCCGATTCTGTGCAAAGGCCTCAAGTGAGGAGACCATCATGACCACCAAGCTCGACATCGCCCCCAGCTCCGACCGCGAACTGGTTCTCGCCCGCATCATCGATGCGCCGCGCGAGAACGTCTATCGCTGCTGGACCGAGCCGAAGCTCGTCACGCAATGGTTCGCGCCAAAGCCGTGGACGACGCCGCGCGCCGAAATGGATGTGCGCACCGGCGGCTCCAGCTTGGTCGTCATGGCGGGACCCGACGGCAATGAATTCCCGAACCCCGGCATCTTCCTCGAAGTCGTGCCGGGAGAGAAGATCGTTCTCACCGATGCCTATACGAAGGCGTGGGAGCCGTCGGAAAAGCCGTTCATGACGGTCGTGCTGACCTTCGAGGATGAGGGCGAGGGCAAGACCCGTTACATCGCCCGGGTTGCGCATTGGTCCGTCGCTGACCGCGAACAGCATGAGAAGATGGGCTTTCACGAGGGTTGGGGCCAGTGCGCCGACCAGCTCGAAGAAGTCGCCAAACGGCTTTGATATCAGCGGGACGCAAGGAGACCGACATGTCCAGATCGATGTTTTTCGCCATTTTCGCCTCGGCTGCGGCGCTGCTCGCTGCGCCGGGCGCCACCAAAGCCGAGGAGGCAAAGCCCGCCATGACCGCTGAAACGAAAGCAATGCCGCACCCGGTGAAATCCGGTCTGCTGCCGATCAACGGCCTGAATTACTATTACGCCGTCTACGGCAAGGGCGAGCCGCTGCTTCTTTTGCATGGCGGGCTCGGCACCACCGATATGTTCGCGCCGATCCTGCCGAAGCTTGCCGAGAACCGCACCGTCATCGGCGTCGACCTGCACGGTCACGGCCGCACTGCGCTCGGCGACCGGCCATTGAGCCTGGAGGCGATGGGCGACGACATGGCGGCGATCGTCAAGGCGCTCGGCTACGAGCAGGTCGATGTCATGGGCTATTCGCTGGGCGGCGGTGTCGCCTTCCGCATGGCCGTTCAGCATCCCGAGGCCGTGCGCCGGCTCGTCCTGGTTTCGACCGGCTATGCCGCGAACGGCTTCTATGCCGAGATGCGCGGTCAGCAGGCGCAGGTCGGCGCGGCGATGGCCGATATGATGAAGGACACGCCGATGTACAAATCCTACGTGGCGGTGGCGCCGCGCCCGCAGGATTTTCCGAAGCTGCTGGATCAGCTTGGCGCCTATATGCGCAAGGACTACGACTACTCCGCCGATGTGCCGAAGCTGAAGATGCCGGTCATGCTGGCGTTCGGCGACAGCGACATGTACCGGCCAGAGCACGAGATCAAGTTCTATCAGATGCTCGGCGGCGGACTGAAGGACGCCGGCTGGATGCGCGAGAACCTTTCGCAGAACCGCTTGGCCATCTTGCCGAACCGCACCCATTACGACGTGTTCTTTGCGCCGGAACTGACAGCTGCAGCGCTGCCCTTTCTCAATGGCGAGACCAAGGTCAAGACTTGGGACGAGATCGTCGGCGAAACGAACTGACCGCCTGACAACTGCCTGCCGGCCGTCTCCCGCGAGATGGTCGGCGACGCTTGTCGCGCGTCGCGCCTGACCACACCACAAGTTCCGCCTGCCGCATCACGCCAACAGATGGTGCCATCAAAGCATTTCAATTGACGCTCCAGTGCCGGCAGCTACCTTGGCGCCAATCTGTGGAAAGAGGGGCGAAGGTAATGGCGAAATATCAAGGCGGCTGCCTGTGCGGTGCGGTGCGCTACCGCACCGATGCGGCGCCGATCAACGAGCGCGTCTGCCATTGCCGGCTTTGCCAGAAGGCGCTGGGCGCGGCCTTCAACGCCCGCGTGCTGTTCCGCATCGACGACGTGACGACAGAAGGACCGGTGGCATTGGTGAATTCCTCGCCCGATCTCAAGCGCGGCTTTTGCCCGGGCTGCGGCACGACGATGTTTTCCCGGCGCGACTCCGCCGGCATCATCGGCGTCACGTCAGGCTCGCTCGACGATCCTTCCATGTTCAAGCCACAGATGCATATGTGGACCGCCTCGAAGCAGCCCTGGGTGCAGCTCGACGACGGACTCCCGCAATATGAAGGCGCCCCGCCGCCCGCTTAACCTTCTCCCCTTGTGGGAGAAGGTGGATTGGCGCGCAGCGCCAAGACGGTTGAGCAACCGTGCTTCAAACGAAAGCCGGATTCCAGGGTTTGTTGGTGCGCACCATAGCGTTGAGGGTTGTGATGAGCTTG
>NZ_JAMYLP010000188.1:0-2618 GCF_040318085.1 Mesorhizobium sp. M1322 | reverse complement strand
CCGCCCTACAGTCCCGACTTCAATCCGATTGAGAACGCCTTCGCCAAACTCAAGGCGCTGCTGCGAGCAAAGGCCGAGAGAACCATCAAGGCTCTCTGGGACGCGGTCGGCGCGGTCGTCGACCTCTTCACCCCAGCCGAATGCGCCAACTACTTCAAAGCCGCAGGATATGAACCGGATTAAACAGGACGTGCTCTAGTCTAGTCTCTGCATCACTCCGGGGCGAAAGCGGATTGGTCGGATGATGCCGTGCTTAGCGTCGTGCGGGCGCAGGTTTTGCCGGCGCTTGAGCGTCAGGGGCCGATCCGCGCCAGGATCGTTGACGACACCGGCTTTCCCAAGAAAGGGAAGCATTCGGTGGGAGTGGCGCGGCAGTAGCTAAGTCTCAGCAATATGTTCGTATCGACAGCAGACACCTGCTTGCGCCTTTGTTGGTGAGAAGGCGCGTAAAATGGCGCGAGGGCGTATAGCAGAAGTCTTTCTCATATTGTCAGTCCTCACGTTCTGCAGTTCATCGACAAGAAGACGGAATCGCAGTGGACCCGATGCCTGCTGCATCTTCGCCGCGTGCTGGACGACCATTCCGAACGGAAGCCGGGCGTGCGATTTCCCGCACCGGCTCTTCCCGAGAGCAACCCGCCCATGATGCGCGGAACTGGCAGGGCAGCGTGCTATCAACGTAACGGGCGCATCTTCTAGGAACAATTCAAAGCCGCTATGATGTGGCATCCGGCGCCTTCGGCGAGCCTCCAATTTAGACAAACCTACGTATGTGCAGAAAGCAGGTGCTACGAGTCGGACGCCCTTTCCCTCTGCTGCTTTGTAGGCGGGCTTGCTCTGCTGGGTCTTGACCGATGGCGATACAGATTTGGCGTGCGAACCGACTCCCTGGGTACGGCCCGCGTTGGAATGGGGGAGCCATCAAGTAGAACGACGGGAAAATTCGTCGGCGCTGATGCGCTGCATACTCAAACGAACGATCCGTCATAACGAAGCCCATCACGGCCTGAACGCCTTGCCAGCCATTCAGTTGACTAGCATTACAGTTGCATTTTCGATTTTAGGTGAGCTCGTCGAGCGGCCGCCTGATGGGCGCGCCTCCAGCATGACCATGCGATGACGTAGGCGGGGTTTATGCAACGCTGGACGAGTCTGAGGGCGATGCGCCGGACTTCCTGGATAGACCAGCGGATCAAATCCTGATGGTCGGCATCCGCCGTCTTTTTTGGGGCGTCGCGTCATACGCGCGGTATCGGATCACCGCCATCATGGCGAAGGCGAGCATGACGAGGGAGACGTGGCGATGCCCGCCATGCCATGACCGGGTTTCATTGTGATCGAGTCCGAGCTCGTTCTTGGCGGTCTCGAAGCTGTCTTCGATCGCCCAGCGATGGCCTTCCACGGAAACGAGCGTCTGGATGCCCGTCCCGGCCGGGCACCATGTGGTGAAGAATGCGAGATCGC
The DNA here is from genome assembly GCF_040318085.1 of Mesorhizobium sp. M1322. Taxonomy (NCBI): domain Bacteria; kingdom Pseudomonadati; phylum Pseudomonadota; class Alphaproteobacteria; order Hyphomicrobiales; family Phyllobacteriaceae; genus Mesorhizobium; species Mesorhizobium sp. M1322. Next base: position 1,154 of record NZ_JAMYLP010000188.1, on the reverse strand, counting down.
CGTCGCTGATATTGCGCCGGATCAGGAGGCCACGGGTCCAAAGCCCCGATTTCGTCTCGTTATATTCGTCGGCATCGAGATCGGCGAGTTCGCAGTAGGCCCAGTCATGAAGCCGCGCGCCTTTGGTGCCCTCACCGGCGGAAAGACGCTGCCATGCACTATTGGATCGAGATCACGGGCGATCTCCTGAGCTGTGCCGGCGACCGGAGGCTTCCCCGACCAAGAGCCGAAATGGTGGTCCGACTTGACCCCAAGAACGTAGCCTTTGCAGGCTCGCCGCAGGGTTCCTTCGACGTCCCCGACGCCATACACCGCATCTGCGGCCACCCATGAAAACGGCACATCGGCTGCCAGCGCACGCCGTATCATATCGACAGCCAAGCCTGGCTTGGTAGCGAAGGCTATAGCCTCAGGAACATGGGTTGCTGCAAGCCTTACCGGATCGCCAGTCCAACTTTTGGGCAAGTACAGGGCCCGATCGATAAAGGCATGACCGCGAGCGGACACATAGGCGGCGAACACACCGATCTGGCAGTTCGTTATCTTGCCTGCCGAGCCTGTATATTGACGCGCAACTCCGCAGGATGCCTTGCCCTGCTTGAGGAAGCCCGTCTCATCGATGACCAGGACCGCATCATCTGTGGCGAGGTTTTCTACAACATACTCTCGCACGATGTCGCGAAGTCCGTCCGCGTCCCAACGCCCGCGACCCAGAATGGCTTGTTGCCGCCACGGGCCGGGATCACCGGCCGCCTCAGCGCGCATCCAACCTGTCTTACGCCGCTCGTCACCCAGCAAGCCGTCCAGGAAAAGGTTCGCCGACGCCGCAACTCGCTCCTGCGTAAACAGTCCGCGCATACGCGCTTTCACGTCACGCAGCGATGATGCCCAAAGCTCAAGCGTAGTTTCGATTGATGCACCTGTCATCCATGACCTCCGAATCATGGAGACCAATAGATTCAGACCATAGATAAATATGCAACTGTAATGCTAGCAACAGCCGCTCAAGAAAATACAGCCGACAATATACACCACAGAAGAACAATTGTTGTTGTTCTATCCAGAGATCTTTGGACGTTAACCGATCAATCAGACGATGATCAGTTCGCGTGGATTCCCAGGTGTCGCACGCTCAGCTCCCGAGCGGGTGACTA
>NZ_JAMYLP010000187.1:0-2625 GCF_040318085.1 Mesorhizobium sp. M1322 | reverse complement strand
AATGGCCACCCGAACAGCCAGATCGACGACCTGCTGCCCTGGGCCTACATCCCGGCTCCCGAACTCAGGGCCGTGGCCTGAGAACAGCGCTTACATCCAAAACAAGGGTACGATAGCTTTACGAATCCCAAATGGATCATGCATCGAGAATAGTGCCGGCTGCTCGCCATCGCGCGGCGTCAACGGCTTGGATCGCTCCCCGCTCGCGTGGTTCTCGCAGGTTTCGACAGTGATGGCTGGAAATGCTTCGTTCAACATGCCCCGAGACTAGCATTCTTCCGGCACTGTCCGAGTGCTTATTGTTGAGCTACGTGGCGAACCTCGGTGTTTTTGAAAGGTCACTTGTCACGGGGTACATTCCCTGTGCGGGGACAGATGGAGAGCCGCTCGCAAACTCAACGGATGACCCGCAGAATGGTAGAGAATAATGGATGATTCCTCTGCGATGGGGCACTAAAGTCCGAATCCTAACGCTGAGGCCCACAGCGATGCGGCATATTAAAATTCCGCCGTCTTGAACAATCGCCCTGAGGGACCCTCATCATGCAGGCGCAGAATGATTTCATTATCATTGAATGAAAGCGTGTCGCCCTGTGCATCCTTCGGAAGGTCGGCTGCGATTAGCGTCATGATGTACTGCGTTTTCCCGACAGCTATTTGCTCCCGGATCACCTCCAGCAGTGCAAGTTTCTTTCTGTCATCAAGGGCCTCGAACACGCCGTCGTGGTAGACAAAATGGAAGAACGACGCATTCTCATAGATTTTGAGAAGTGACAAATCGAACAGGGCACAGATCAGCTTCTTATAGCTTGTGCCATCCCCTTGACCTGAGGCCTGACCGACTTGCCCAGCCAATCCTAATCCGATGGTGTAATCGAAATTGCCGTTTGAATTGACCTCGAAGTAGAAGATTCCCTCGTGATTCAAGACGCGCTGGCAATAGGCATTGAATGTCTTGCTGAACCGTTCGAATAGCGGCGTCGGACGCGCGACCATCGTTTTAATCTCGTCTACGACACGGCCCCGTTCACGTTCGCTTTCTCGGACCAATTTTGCGGTTTCCGCGACTTGCTCAAGCTTTCTTCTCTGCTCCTCGAGGTACACGAGTTGGGCGCGTTGGACCGCCAACTCCCTCTGAAGCACCTTGAATTTTTCGAAGGTGTCGGTGCTGCGGAGCAGACGGAGCTGTTGTTCACGCTTGTCGTCTAGTTCGGCCTTCCTGACATCAATGACGGCCATCTCCGCATTAAGTGTTTTGCGGCGACCGCGTAGGGCTGTGTTTCGCTCGTGGGTCACCTTTCTATTGAAAGCGACGAGATCCTCGTATTGTTTCTTGAGCTGGCCGGGAAAGTGGAGCTGGGACTCGCTGAAAATTGACTCGACCTCCTTGAGGTCAAACTTGTCCTTGTGATCGAGAGCCGCGTCGATCTGTCGAACGTCGTACCTGATATTGTAGAGCCGCTCGTTGAGTTCTGAGATTTCCCGTTCCACCTGCTCGACCAGATCCCGCATGATACGGCGCTCTTCATCGTCGAACCGGAAGGCATCGAGCTGTTCCTCAAGCAGGTTCATCTGCTGCTCGAGAACCCCGATCCGGGCGGTCAGCTTGGGGAGCTCATCTTCTGAGAATTGGACCTCAGACTGTTGCTCAGCCTGCTTATGCTTCAGTTTCGAAATTTCTTCGTCAAGCTCGTACTTTCGCTCGACAGGCCGGGAATCAAACCCAAATAGGTGAGCAACGAAGGGCTTCCAGTAGACGTCACGCCCTGCTTGGAATTTTTGAAGTTGGAGCTCATCGCTCCAATCCCCTTGGGCTCTCAGGAAATAAGTGATCGCCTTCCGGTAGTCGTACGGCTTCAAGATGCGAAGATCGAGCCAGGCATCGAGAAGTTTTACGGCTTCATCGATGGGCAAATCGACGTGGTCCCAGGTACCATCCGCTGCGTCGGTGAAGTCCTGATCGCGCTCCGGGTGTCGACGCATAGCAATCTTGGTGGCCGACTCTACGCTGCGGCGCACAGTGGCGTAGTCGCCATCATTCAGAGCAATCTCGAGGAAGAAAACAAAATTCTGAAATCGATCATGGTGCTTCGCCAGGAAGTGGTCTGGCGACATGCCCTTGAGCATCATAAAATCAATCAAATGGAGAAGGGTTGTCTTACCGAGATTGTGTGAATCCCGCTTACGATCGCGCGGTCGGTGAACTTCGCCGATCACGATATTCAGACGATCGGCATCGCGGCCCGAATTAAAGTCAATGGGCTCGAATATGTCACTTGAATTGGAATAGAGACGACTGAGCTGCATCTCATTCCGCCCTATACTCAAGCATGTCGTTCTTCAAATGGTATTCGACGCGGCCTAGGAGAAACAGGAAGCCGAGGGCGGGCAGGAATGCAAGTTCCCCGTCGGCGCCGGTACGTTTAACGACGATCGATCGGAGTTTCTCGAATTCGATAACACCGCGCCGGCGAAGCTCGCGCAGCATAACGGCGGAAATCCTCAGCACTGACACGTCCAGATTGAGATACTTCTTAGTGTCCGATCCAAAAAGGAGTGAGTGATTTCAGCAGGTTGTGATTCTGTCGGATTGCTGAGATTCGACGGAGATCACGATGCCTTGGA
>NZ_JAMYLP010000186.1:0-2694 GCF_040318085.1 Mesorhizobium sp. M1322 | reverse complement strand
GGTCAACACTACTCGTGGACATGGACAACCTCCTCGCCCCGGGTCAGTCAGGGAAAGCAGCACACCCAGCGTTTCGGAGGCGATCAAGTGCTGGGGCGAAAGCTTCCTGTGCCAAGGCAATAGCTTTCGACCTCTGCCATGTTGCCGAGGTCGAGATTACGCGCGTTGCAAGCCCATCATAACACGAAAAAGCATCTGCGGGTGCCGCCAAATGCGGTGAATTACCTTACGCGAGCGCACTCCCGAATGCTCTTGCGCTGAAGGTCAGGTTCCCGACCTCGATTTGGAGATTCAAGTCTGCAACGCCTAAGGTCGTCAACGGGTCGGCAGCGGTATTCCGTTTCGGGTCCCAAGCGTCAGGTTTGACCACTAGCTGACCGCGCGGCCAAGTAGCATGCCAAGGGCGCACAAATTGAAATCACAGAATATTGGGGGGACGGCTCCCGAATTGCCGGGTTGAAATATTTTTCATTTGGAAATAGGAATGTTCAAAATGATGACTTCGACGCTGCGGCGCGTCAGAAACTGGAGGAAACGACATGGCCCATCCGCAATTTGCAGCGGAACTTTTGCAGCGCGCTGAACAGCAGGGACCGATCACCATCGGGCTTGCCGGCGCCGGGCAAATGGGCACCGACATCGTCGTCCAGGTCGCGCTGATGCCGGGCATGCGGATCGGCGCCATTTCCGAAGTCAGGCCGCAGGCGGCGATCGATGCGGCGCTGCTCGCCGGCCACGATCGCTCGGACATCGTGCAAGCCGGCAATGCAGCAGCGATCGACCGCGCCATCGAGGCCGGCAAGATCGCGGTGACCGAAGATTTGCATGCGCTGGCGGCGGCAGGCCGCATCGACGTCATCATCGACGCGACGGGCAATCCCAACATCGGCACGCTGTTCGCGCTCGAAGTGATGAAGAACGGCAAGCATATCGTCATGCTCAACGTCGAGGCCGACATCACCATCGGCCGCTTTCTCAAGGAGGAGGCGCGCAAGGCGGGCGTCGTCTATACGGGTGCGGCCGGCGACGAGCCGGCCTGCACGCTGGAGATCATCGGCTTTGCCAAGAGCCTCGGCTTCAACATCATCGCCGCCGGCAAGGGCAAGAACAATCCGCTGAAGATCGACGCAATGCCGGCCGACTACGAGAAGGAGGCGGCCGATCGCAACATGAATGCGCGCATGCTGGTCGAATTCGTCGACGGCTCGAAGACGGCGATCGAGATGGTGGCGATCGCCAATGCCACCGGCCTGGTGCCCGACGTGCCGGGCATGCACGGCCCGACCGCGACGCTGGAGGAACTCGCCAGCGTGCTTTGCCCGCGCGAGGATGGCGGCGTGCTGCACCGCAAGGGCGTGGTCGACTATTCGATCGGCAAGGGCGTGGCGCCCGGCGTGTTCTGCATCATCGAGACCCGGCATCCGCGCGTGCTGGAGCGCATGATCGACCTCAAGGTCGGCAAGGGCCCCTATTTCACGATCTTCCGCCCCTATCATTTGACCAGCCTGGAAGTGCCGCTGTCGGCGGCGCGCGCCGTGGTCTACAAGCGCGCCGACATGGAGCCGCTCGACCATCCGGTCGCCGAGGCGGTGGCGGTTGCCAAGAGCGACCTTGGCCTTGGCCAGTCGCTCGGCATGATCGGCGAGAACGACTATCGCGGCTTCGCCATGACCTGGGAGGACGCGCGCGCCCGCGGCGCCCTGCCGCTCGGCCTTGCCGAACGCGCCAAGGTGGTCAAGCCGGTCAAGACAGGCGATTTCCTCACCTACGAAAACTGTGTACCCGACGATTCGATGGTGATAACCCAGATCCGCCGTCGTCTCGACCAGTCGGACGGACGGTTCGTTACGAACGCCGCCTAAATCCGCTGGATTTCCGCCTGATGGACGATGTCGTAATCGGGATCGACGCTTCGACGACGGCCGTGAAGGCAATCGCCTTCACGCGCGACGGCGACGAGCTGTTCCAGGCGCGCGAAGCCTATCCGCTTTCAAATCCCAAGCCCGGCCATTTCGAGCAGGATGCCGAACATTGGTGGACCGCGCTGCTCGGTGCATTGAAGCAGGTCACTGAGGCGGTGGGCACTTCGCGAGTGGCGGCGATCTCCATCGCTCACCAGCGCGAGACCTTCACGCTGATCGATCACGCCGGCAAGCCGCTTATTCCGGCGATCCTGTGGCTGGACGAGCGCGCGCGCCTGCAAGTTATCAGGCTTTCGGCGGAACTCGGCCGTGAGGCGATCCGTGACTGGAGCGGCAAGCCGCCGGACCCGACGCCCGCACTCTATGCGATCGCCTGGCTTGCCGAACACCAGCCGCAAGCGCTCGACGACGCAGCCGCACTCGTCGACGTGCACGGCTTCTTCGTCCACCGGCTGACCGGACGTCTGGTCACCAGCACGGCAAGTGCGGATCCGCTCGGGCTGCTCGATATCAAGAATGGCACTTGGCGCCCTGAGCTCATGGAGGCCGCAGGACTGCGGGCGGACCAGTTGCCGAAGCTGGTCGCGCCGGGTGCGATCTGCGGCGGACTTACCGAAAGCGCTGCACGGCTGCTCGGCCTGAAGGCCGGCACGCCTGTTGTCGCCGGCGCCGGCGCCGGCCCGGCCAAGGGCCTCGGGAAGGGCGGCTATTGCGCACGGCAAACCTATAGTTCGCGGCGCACCGGCGTCGTCACCGGCGGTGATTGCCCGGG
>NZ_JAMYLP010000185.1:0-2726 GCF_040318085.1 Mesorhizobium sp. M1322 | reverse complement strand
CGCTCAGCGGCAGCGCAAGATCGTTCATGGTGGGTGTGGTCTCCGGGAAATGGTTCGGATCGCCTTAAGCAACCAAATCCTACGTCATTTCAACGGCTTGCGCCACATCCACCAACCCCCATGAATTTGGTTAGGTTGATGCGGCGTGCCGCCGCCGTGAGGCCGCGCTCGGTCAGCAGCGCGTCGAGAACGACGAGAAGATTCAGATCGAGCCCTTTGAAACGCATGTCTTAGCTATCCATAGCGTGGATGCATTTGATTGAAACAAACGATTTTACCAATTTTCCGGAATGTCGCATGGACTTGGCAGGACCTCACGTGCGCCGATCACTGCCTCTATCGCGTGGCAAGTCCCTTGAGAAGAGCCCGAAAGAGGAAATCTGTCGCGTGCGGTGGAGATTGTACTGGGAATGAGAGGCAGCGCTCCGATCATGTCGAACTCTCCGACGGATGGCGGACCGGTACAATAGTTGATCGCAACTGGTCCGGAGCTATGAAACATCTCGATTACATATGAGGTGCCGAGTGAATACGCTGACAGCACCCACCGTCGCAGCGTTTAGCTGACGTTTGACGACGGTTCCTATCCATTTACACGCAGATTCTTGATGTGCTGGCGCAAAAGCGGGAGGCCGGCGACTTTTCTTCGTCATCGGGCTGACGCGGCAGAAGCCGGAACTCGTCCGGTTCCTATGGGCATTGGGCTTGGTCGGTCGCACAGCTCTATGAGGGGCAATTTTGGCAACGCGACGCGACTCGGGTTTTGAACGACGCCGAAAACGCAAGCTGGAAAGGAACAAGATGGCAGATCAACTCGCCAACGAAATAATCGCCATGATCAAGAAGCGCGCCGCGTCGGAGGGCGGCATAGCGCCTGCCACAGGCGGCGAGATAACGGCTGCCACGGGACTGACTTCGCTCGGTATCGATTCACTGGGATTGGCGGACGTTCTCTGGGACCTGGAGCAGGCCTACGGCATCGAGATCGAGATGAATACGGCCGAGGCATGGTCGGATCTCCAGAATGTTGGGGACATGGTGGAAGCCGTGCGCAGCTTGCTCGCTAAGGGGGTGTGAATGGACAGGCGCGTCGTGATTACTGGGATTGGCGGAATTTGCGGGCTTGGGACCAACGCCGCCGCCATTTGGACAGAGATGCGAGAAGGCCGCTCCGCCATCGGCCCAATCGTCAACTCCGAGCTCCATGAATTGAGGGTCAGGATCGGTGCCGAGATCAAGGCGCTGCCGGAGCATGACATCGACGGCAAGCAACTCATCTCCATGGACCGCTTCAGCCTGCTCGCTGTGCTTGCGGCGCGCGAAGCCATGCGTCAGGCCGGACTTTCCTCCAAAGAGGGAAATAGCTATCGCTTCGGTGCGACCGTGGGCGTTGGCGGCTGCGGGTGGGATGCGATCGAGCAAACCTACCGCGCCATCCTTCTGGGCGGTAAGCGTGCCGCTCTCTTGACTGTACCCAAGGCGATGCCGGGTGCCGCTGCCGGCCAGGTCAGCATGAGTCTCGGCCTGCGCGGGCCGGTCTTCGGCGTCACGTCCGCCTGTTCCTCGGCAAACCATGCGATTGCCTGCGCGGTGGACCAGATCAGGCTCGGCCGGGCCGACGTGATGCTTGCCGGCGGCAGCGAAGCGCCGCTCATATGGGGTGTGCTGAAGGCATGGGAAGCGATCCGCGTGCTTTCGCCCGATACTTGCCGGCCATTCTCGGCCGATCGCCAGGGCCTGTCGCTTGGTGAAGGCGCCGGCATGGCGGTGCTGGAAAGCTACGAGCATGCCCTGGCTCGGGGCGCCACCATCCTTGCCGAAATTGCCGGTGCCGGCCTTTCCGCCGATGCGTCCGACATCGTCGCGCCGACTGTCGAGGGGCCGGAGGCAGCAATGCGGGCCTGCCTTGCCGATGCCAGGCTGGACGCCGAGGATGTCGACTATCTCAACGCGCACGGCACCGGCACCAAGGCCAACGACCAGATCGAGACGGCGGCGATCAAGCGCGTCTTCGGTCAGCACGCCTTCTCAATGTCCATTTCTTCTACCAAGTCCATGCACGCGCATTGCCTCGGCGCGTCCGGCGCGCTCGAGTTGATCGCCTGCGTGATGGCTATCCGCGAGAGCGTCGTGCCGCCGACTGCCAATTATCGTGAGCTGGACCCCGATTGCGATCTCGACGTCACGCCCAATGTGGCACGCGAGCGCAAGGTGCGCGTGGCACTGAGCAACTCCTTCGCCTTTGGCGGCACGAACGCGGTTCTGGCGTTCAGGCAGGTGTAGAAGCCATGAGAGATGCCTCCGGCAACATTATCTCTCGCATCCAGATGCTTGCCGGATAACTATTGTGAAGGGCGGGTCATTGACCGCCTCGGCGAATGCGGGAAGTGGCAGCGGAAGCTCGACGATCCGGGGGTATCGTCTTTGCGAAATTCTTAACTGTTGAAGCGGCTTGGACGTACCGCCGCCCCGTAAAAGGTAAGCGAGGCCCTGCGGGCTCGGCTTGAGGGTCTGAAGCTGTACACGACAATGTCTGGAAGCCGCAGGCTCGGCTCTGCGCCCGTTATAGTCGCCTGAGTGCTGCCGGCGCGGCCGCGCCGCGGGCGCCGTCAACGAACTCCTTGAACCTGCGACCTTGCCTGTCTTGGCCGACGCTTCGAAGCGCGCCGTCGTGCTGGCCTCCAGATCCGCGACATGCTTGCGCAGGGTCGTGGTGGGCGCGAGGC
>NZ_JAMYLP010000184.1:0-2778 GCF_040318085.1 Mesorhizobium sp. M1322 | reverse complement strand
CAGATACAATTGGCATCGTCCACACGGCAGCCTAAAGTCCAAACCACCCATCAGTCGCCTCGATATAACCCTGGACAACCTGTTGAGGCTCCACACCTAGCTAACGAATATTCCGATCGCCAGGAATGTGATCGATACGGCGAACACCGAAGCGAGTAACCAGCGGGCTTGGTGGACGCTGTTTTCCATGTGCTCCTCCCGTAAACACAGGGCGAGCAACGAGTGCCGGCAGTCGCGGTTCCGGGCTGCATTACCGCCCCATCCTTTGCGACACCAAGTTCAGGCTTAGGTCCTGTTTCGGATCAGACCAAAGGCCCGCAAGCGGAACCTATGCAGCTGCCTGAGGATTGGTGCTTGGCGCAAGGCGATCGCGTTCAGCGCATCAGCCCTCACGAAGGAGACAGCTATGAGAATGTATCTTTCCACTGCGGCCGCGGGTTTTTTGCTGCTGGCAGGCGTCGGTGCCGCTGCCGCCCAGGACGTAGTCATCGAGCCTGAACAGGAGACGGTCATCAGGGAATACGTGAAAAAGCAGCCGCTCGCATCGGTGAAAATCCCCGGAGTGGAGCTCAATATCGGTTCGACCCTGCCCGAGACGGTCGAGCTCCATGAAGTCCCCAACACCAAATACCGCACTGTTGTTGTCGACAACCGGACCGTTGTCGTTGACCCGGGCACGCGTAAGATCATCAAAGTTATCGAATGACCTAAGCGACTGGGAGGCATCCCGCCGTGCCGAAAGGTGCGGCGGGCTTTTTTGGAACAGCTTATGGAGCGAAAGTTGCCGGTGATGACGGCGAGAAAGAAAGCAACAATCGGAACACATGCTACGCTACAACCAAGCCCAAGCCGATCAAAACAGCCCACACAATCAGCTTACCCCAATTCTTTCCGGCAGTTTCGACAGCAGATGGCTTTCCTTCCCTTTCGGTCGTCGTCTCGCCGTTTAGCGAACAATCCCCTGGTGATCCAACCGATCCGGCAGGCCACCGCGTTTGCGCGGGCATCTCCGGCCCTACGAATGGAGCCATGCCCCATCGGCTGTTTTGGCGTCGAAAGTAACGGGCACGCTGTGAATCACGCACGCTGCCGCCAATATCTCCTCCAACTCGTGATCGGTCGCGTTGCAAGCCGGCATGAGTTTCCGAAGGGCGCGGATTGCCTGTCCGATCGATAGGAAGCGGGCCTTTCCTATGGAAAGAACGTAGACTTCGGCGACTGTTTCAACCGTGACTGTGGGAAAAGAGTGAGTCATCGAGAATTCCTCCCTGAAACCCTGACCAACACGATTTCCGGCCAAATGTGGCGGCCTTCAACGCTCTGTCTGATTGCGGACGGTTAGGCTCGCCGCCCATTTCGGCCATTGGCTGTAGGCAATTCATTGAGTTGCTGACCCCTAGAGAGGCCGGCCGGCACGGCTCATTGCCCGTGCGATCGCAAGCTGCGCCTCGACCTTGGCATTTTCCTTTTGCGTCATGTTGTCTGCGGAGATCAGCCGGCGTAGCGAGCGCATGATCTCTCCACGGGCCCAGCCTGCTTCCAGCATGCAATCTACGATCGCCTGAAAGCTTGGCTCCATGGCCCTCTCACAATCGATCTCGCGATCGGGATATTCGCCGGAGCGTTTCGGCGGGCTTATTACCCGGTGCCGCTTTGTCCAGCTTGCGATTGTGATCCCGCAGGCCATGCCAGCACAGTCGGCAATCCAGTCGAATACATCCGGACCAGGACCTATCAGTTTCGCGCCCTGAACAACTTCAATCGCCACGCTCGAAAAAGCGAGGAGAACAATCAGCCTTGTCTTGTGTTTCGTCCAGCCGACACTTGCCAAGGCTGCCAAGACGGTGAATGCGGCGACGTGGATGAGCTTGCGATGATGCGTGAAGCTCACTCCCAAATTCTGCAGGAGCCACGCCGGAAAAAGAGCGAGCAGGAGGAGAACGCCGGCCAACGCGGCAAGGAAAGCAACCCTTGCCACGATCGGATATGAGCCAGCGCGCAACACTATAGGACAGCCCTTCATCCGAAATTTGCAGACGCCACCGCCAGCACGAAGCGGTCTAGAGCTGGGGCAGATTGTCAATTTCCAGCGGATCGGCGCATCGGCCGAATAGATGAAGGCCTTTGAAGCTGCGGCCAAAGAAGGCCAGATGCTGTTTCCTTCCGAATGGGGTCCCTTACAGCCGGCTAGGAGCTCCAGTCAGAGGAAACAACAAAGGCCAAGGCAGAAGCTATGGCGAAGAGATCGGCGCGAAGGCCAGATCGAAGAGATCACGCTGAAGGGGAAGCGCTAGCCGGTCAGCTTGGTGAAGTCGGGGCGGCGCGCGCGAACATGTGCCAGCAAATTCGTTTCATTGACGACCCCGGATTGAAAGAGAGCCAGCGTGGTCGAGGCCAGAATCTGGCCGTCTATCGAGGTGCTGTCCCATTTAGCGTCGGCGGTTATCTGGTCGACCACCCGCTGGCAGATCGCCCGATCTTCAGGTTTCAGGAACTGGCTTTCTTGTGCTCGCAGCATGTCGACGCCTTTGAAATTGTTACTGTGTCTCCCACGCGACAGCCGATGCGTGGATCTCCGAGAATGGACCGTAAACGCATTCAGACAGAAAATTGCCATTCGTTTGACCGGTGCACGCGAGGTCTTAGTCAAGAGGGTTGCTACTATGCGAGGACAACGCGCTTCGCTCTAGGCCGTGTGGACAGTTACCGCAACCATAGGACAATAGCCGCGAGAGTGACAACGGCGCGGTAATTGCGGGCGGTTTTCTCGAAGCGGGT
>NZ_JAMYLP010000183.1:0-2922 GCF_040318085.1 Mesorhizobium sp. M1322 | reverse complement strand
TGACGTCACCATTGTGGACGGCGTGTCGCTGGCCCTGAAGCGCGGTAAGGTGCTGGGACTGATCGGCGAATCCGGCGCCGGCAAGTCGACCATCGGCCTTTCCTCCATGGGTTATGGCCGGGGCGGTGTCCGCATCACCGGCGGCGAGGTCGTCCTCAACGGCCGCGATATTCTGAAGGGCGGCGTCCAGGGTTTGCGCAGGGTGCGCGGCAGCGAGGTCTGCTATGTCGCGCAGTCGGCTGCTGCCGCTTTCAACCCGGCGCATCGGCTCATGGACCAGGTCGTGGAAGCAGCGCTTCTGCACGGCCTTGCGACGAAAGCCGAGGCAGAAAAGCGCGCGGTGGCACTGTTCGAGAAACTCCGCTTGCCCGATCCCCAAAAAATTGGCTGCCGCTATCCACATCAGGTCTCTGGCGGCCAATTGCAGCGCGTCATGACTGCGATGGCGCTTTGCTCCGAGCCCGACCTGATCGTGTTCGACGAGCCGACCACGGCTCTCGACGTGACGACGCAGATCGATGTGCTGGCCGCCATCAAGGATGCGATCCGCGATACCGGCGTTGCAGCCCTCTACATCACGCACGATCTCGCGGTCGTCGCCCAGGTCTCGGACGAGATCATTGTGCTGCGCGACGGCAAGATGGTGGAGCACGGCGAAACGCGGCAGATTATCGAGGCGCCGCGCATGGACTACACTAAAGCGCTGGTGTCGGTGCGTTCGATCGAGCATGAGGAGAAGGAACCGACGCCGAACCCTCTGTTGTCGGTGAGGAATGTCACTGCCGCTTATGGCGGCGGTGCCGTGAAGGTTCTGCAGGACGTCTCGGTTGACGTCCATCCCGGCCAAACACTCGCTGTCGTCGGTGAATCCGGCTCGGGCAAATCGACGCTCGCCCGCGTCATCACGGGGCTGCTGCCACCGATCGCCGGCAGCATCACCTTCGCTAGCCGCACGCTAGCGCCCAGGCTCGCAGACCGATCCAGGGATGATCTTCGAGAACTGCAGATGATTTATCAGATGGCGGACGTGGCGATGAATCCGCGCCAGACGGCGGGCACCATCATTGGGCGGCCGCTTGAGTTCTATTTCGGGATGCGCGGGCGCGAGCGCGACAAGCGCGTTGCCGAGCTTCTCGACGAGATTGAGATGGGCAAGGGATTCATCGACCGGTATCCGGCGGAGCTTTCAGGCGGCCAAAAGCAGAGGGTCTGCATCGCCCGCGCGCTGGCGGCCAAGCCGAAACTCATCATCTGCGACGAGGTGACCAGCGCGCTTGACCCGCTGGTGGCCGATGGCATCCTAAAGCTGATGCTCCGCCTGCAGAAGATTGAGGACGTGGGCTACCTGTTCATCACGCACGACCTCGCGACGGTGAAGGCTATCGCCGATTCCATCGCGGTTATGTATCGGGGAGAGGTGGTCCGCTACGGCTCGAAGACGCAAGTGCTAGCCCCGCCCTTCGATGCGTATACCGACCTCCTGCTATCTTCCGTACCGGAAATGGAGGTCGGGTGGTTGGAGCATGCGATCAAAGGTCGCCGAATGGAGAGCGCGGGGAACTGAGCTTTACTGGAAGGCCGGCTGATCATTGAAAATGCCTCACGCGTTGGCGCCGCCGGAATAGCATTTAACTGCCCGTTGCTGTTTCAAGCAGTTTATTCGCGGCCGGCATGCGGAGACGACCGCCCGGTCGCAAAGGTTTGATCCGAATTGGCACTGCGGCGCTCTCGAGAGAGTTACGCATAAGTGTGATTGCCGAATATTGTTAGTGTGGTGGTCAGCACACTCCGCACGATCCACTAAGCCCGGTTGGATGTCCTACTTCAAAACAATGCCGACATGCGTCGTCCGTTGACGGGACAATGAATGCGGTCTCGCAAATTTCATAGCAATGAAAGTGGAACAATGAGCCAAGACCCAAAGTGAGGAAAGCCCGCCCGGGTTCAGCGAATGGCTGGAGCAGAACGGTCCGATTGAGAGCATCCAGGCGGTAATCTGCGATTTGAACGGCATTATGCGTGGCAAAAGGGTGCCCGTTGAGCAAGCGTCGAGGGTTCTTAGGGGAGGGATCCGTATGCCTCTGTCGATCGTCGGCGTCGACGTCTGGGGCGAGGACTTTAGGTTTATGCCGACCGCCGCCTAAATATGCCGGGCGCGTCGTCCGATTAACCGGCGTTTGGATCGGCGCTGAAGCGCGCGATCATGAGCACAAACAAGCCTTCAGCCATCTGAGCAGGAGGGAGAAGTTTTAGCCGGCGGCAGCAGGATCGCGTTGACGGCATCGCCCTGCTCGCCGGCAAGGTAGTTGCGACCCATTCGGTGCTCGCCCTTGATGTGGCCGATCACCGGCTCGATGGCAGGTCGTCGCCGCATCTCGCGCTTGATCGCGGACTTAGCGCGGCGCTTCTGCCCGCGGTGAAAAACCCTGATTCTGTGGCTCTCGGGTGCGTCGTGGCCTCGGCAACCGGCGTCGATGAGCATGCGCTCGATCCGGTTGCCGATGGTGTCTTCCATCGCCGGAGTGACCGTGTCATGAAGATAGGTCGGCGTCGCTTCGATCGCCGCAGATCGATGACCGAGCAATCGATCCCGTTGAGGAATTTTCCAGCCAGGCAATCATCGACTTTAGGTGCGTAGGGGGCAGAAAACGCTGATTTTCTGCGTTGATAGAAGGACAATTTGTGCAAGGTGACCAGCCCGCTGGGTGTACCATTCAATTGGTATAAAAGAACGAGGCCGCATTGTCGGCACTAGGGAACAAAGGTAGTAAGTGTCGCAGGAACTCGACTATATCAGCGCCAATTCGCTTATTGCCGGCGCCGCGCCGGCGCCGCGGCCCACCGGCAAAACGCTCATCCCTGAACGCCGCATGTCGGTTGGCGGTATCGGGTCGACCTATTACGAGACGGGAGCCGGTCGTC
>NZ_JAMYLP010000182.1:0-2939 GCF_040318085.1 Mesorhizobium sp. M1322 | reverse complement strand
TCGACTGCATGCTGAAGCGCTGGGACGGCTTCACGTCCTTCCTCGGCGACGGCCGGATTTGTCTCACCAACAACGCCGCCGAACGGGCGCTGCGTTATCGCGGCGCTGATCGAGCCGCCTTCATGGCAACCCTGATCACCACCGCAAAGCTCAACGATGTCGATCCGCAGGCCTGGCTGGCCGATTTTCTCTCTCGCATCGCCGACACGCCGGTCACACGGCTTGAGGACTTGCTCCCGTGGAATTGGAGCCTTTTGACGATCGCAGCAGCTAAAGCTGCCTGATCTGGGCCTTCCATTATTGAGTTCACTTGCAAACCGGATCGTTGAGGCCGTCAGATGAGATATCGCAACTCCGCTCTTTACACCCTCAAATGTGTGGCCGAGATGCTCGAAGAGGACGAAGACTTTTTGCACGATTGCTCGATCGAGATGTTCTCGGAAGACGGTTGCTTGAGCGCCTACGACGACTATCCCGCATCCGAATTAAGCCAACCTAAGACGGCATCGACAACCTTCGGCAGATCGTCGACGAGCGCAGGGCTGCGGGCCACGCACCGCCCAAACCTACCGCAGAAAACCATCGCCCGAAATCATAGCCACCGCGGCCTTGGCCGAATGGTTACCTTTCTCCAAGCCCGCGCCTCAAAGCAGCGGGACGGAAAAACAGGCGGCGGACCACCGCCACAACCGAGCATGCAGCTGTTAGACAAGCCATTTGTCGGCCGAATTGAGAAACTGACCCCCTGACGAAATGAAGAACTGACCCCCTCGGTTATGAGAGGAGGCATGGATGACGGTTGAGATTTCGGCGATTCCTGCATTGTCGAGAACGATGCGGGGGGAGGAGATGCTTCAGCCTGAAGAAGTGGCAGCGATGCTGCGGCTGCATGAGCTTGGCTGGGGAGCGAAGCGACTTGCGAAGGAATTCGGATGCGCGCGCAACACGGTGCGTCGGTATCTGCGCGAGGGCGGGACTTTTCCGTTTCGCAAGCCTGTGCGGCGGACCGCGTTTGACGGGCTGGACGATTGGCTGCGGGAGCGCTTCTTCCGCCATGGCGGCAACGCCGATGTGGTGCGCCAGGAACTGGAGAGCGAACATGGGATCGTTATAGGGCTTCGGTCGGTGGAGCTTCGGGTGCAGGGTTGGCGTCGGGAATTGAAGGCGCAGAAGCGCGCGACGGTTCGGTTTGAGACGGCGCCGGGACATCAGATGCAGATCGACTTTGGCGACACGCGGGCGTGGGTCGGCGGCGAGCGTGTTCGGGTGCACCTGTTTGTAGCAACGCTGGGTTACTCGCGTCGGCTGCATATCCGTCCCTCGCTTCGGGAGCGCCAGGCGGACTGGTTCGAGGGGATGGAAGGAGCCTTCCTTCGCTTCGGCGGGGTTCCAACGGAAGTACTGTTCGACAATCCGAAGGCGCTGGTCGAACATCACGATGCGACGACGCGGGAGGTGCGGTTCAATGTGAGGCTGCACACCTTTGCCCGCTACTGGGGATTTACGCCGCGGGCTTGTGCGCCCTACCGGGCGCGTACGAAGGGGAAGGACGAACGCGGGGTCGGCTATGTCAAGCGCAATGCGATTGCCGGCCGCCGGTTCGAGAACTGGGCGGCGTTCGAGGCGCATCTGGACCAGTGGACACGCGAGATTGCTGATCAGCGTGTGCATGGCACGACCGGCGTGGCTCCTGCGGAGCGCTTTGCCGAAGAAGCCATGGCGCTTCGCCCTCTGGGCGGACGGGCACCGTTTGGGCAGCTGCGGGATCTCGTGCGCAAGGTCCAGGCGGACTGCGCAATCGACCTGGACACGAACAGTTACTCGGTTCCCTGGCGGCTGATCGGGGAGAGCGTCCAAGTCGTGGTGCTGGGCGGCCGCGTTATCGTGCGTCATGCGGGCGAGGTGGTGGCGGATCATGCCTTGTGCCGCGGGCGTCGCCAACGGATTGTCGAGCGCGCGCATCTTGCCGGCGTGGTCGGCGCTGCTGCGCCGGTGCGATCGGCGCCGGCGGAGATCGTTGCGCCTTCCGCTCTGTTGCGGCCGCTGGCCGAATATGAGGCACTGGTGGGAGGCAGCTGGTGATGACGACGGTCGATCACGAGATGTTGGTGGCTCAGCTCGACCGGCTGAAGCTGACCGCGATCCGGGATCAGCTCGATACGCTGCTGGACGAAGCGGCGCGTTCGCAAATGACCTTGCGCGAGGCTTTGGCCTTCCTGGTGACGCGCGAGATCGCGCGGCGCGACGAGCGGCGCATCTCCATGGCAGGCAAGATCGCGCAGTTCCCGTTTGTGCGCGAACTCGATGGCTTCGACTTCGACGCGCAGCCGTCGCTGGATCAGCGCCAAGTCCGGGAGCTGGCGACCTGCCGCTGGATTGCTCATGGCGACACGGTCCTGTTCCTTGGACCTCCGGGTACGGGCAAGACACATCTGGCGGTGGCTCTCGGGCGCGAGGCGATCCGGCAGAACCATAGCGTCCAGTTCGTCACGGCGGCCACGCTCGTGGCGATGCTGGCCAAGGCCCATGACGACGGTTCACTCGAAAAGCAGCTGACGACCCTGTCGCGGCCGAAACTGTTGATCATCGACGAGCTCGGCTATCTCCCGTTCGAAGCCAATGCCGCGCATCTGTTCTTCCAGCTGGTGTCGCGGCGTTATGAGCGGGGATCGATCCTGATCACCTCCAACGCTCGGTGGGCGAATGGGGCAGCGTGTTTGGCGATCCCGTGGTCGCGACCGCGATCCTTGATCGCCTGCTTCATCATTCGACGGTGATCACCATCCGCGGTGACAGCTACCGGCTTCGCGAAAAGCGTGGTTTACGGCGAATTTAGCAAGGCCGCCCCCCCGCCCGCCCCCACCCAAACCCCAAAAAAAAACCCGGGGACCTGTTTGGTTTGGCCCCCCGGGGGAAAAAACAACAAGGGTTGACCCCCA
>NZ_JAMYLP010000181.1:0-3364 GCF_040318085.1 Mesorhizobium sp. M1322 | reverse complement strand
GAAGCCTGGGTCTTCATCGCCCACATCCGCCTGCTCACGCGTCGCCTCGCAAGACCTTGAAATTGCACCAGTCGTTTTGATTCAGACACTTAGATCTTTGCTACCGGTGCGTGCATGTGCCGGAACGGCGGTTCGGCGGTCTTGGGGGATTTCAAATTGCGCAAATATGTCTTGCTGTTTCTCAGCCTCTGTATCGATTACGTCTGGGTGAACGCGGCCGTCGTCCTGGCCGACCGGCTGTTTCCCGGCGTTGCCGAGACCGTTCTTGGCCAGCCGGCGTCATGGGCGGCCCAGCAAGTCCTTTCGCTGATCCTGCTTAGCCTTGTACGGGTGGCAAACGTCTCGGTGGGCGAATGGCTGCTGTCCTATGCGCAGACGGAGCAGCCGGCCGGCCAGCGTCAATGGGCCAATCTGTTGCTTGGCACCCTCGGTGTCCTGTCCGGGATCTGGTATCTGCTGCGCCTCACCGAGGGCGACGACGGCACGCCGTTCCTGTTCATGGTAGAGGACACGCCACTGAAGACCGCGGCCGCTGCGCTCTACAGCGCCCTCTACAGTTGGTGTGGCGTGATGCTGCTGCGATTCGAGCCCAAGGCGAAGCTCTGCAATGCCCTGTTGTTCGCCTCGGTCCTGCCATTGACCGCGATAAACGTCATCTTCTCCCGCGACGCGCTGATTGCCTCGATGGTGGCGCGCGCCGCCATCGAGGGCCGCTCGTTCCCGGTGGAAAACGCGGAGGTCTATGCCCGCGTGTCGATCTACTACGCCATCCTGCTTGTCGCGGTGATGCTGGCGATTTTGTATTTCTGCCGCGAACGGCCCACCGCTTCCGTCGAGAGGCCGCTCGAAGGCTCGCCGGGCAGCCGGGCGTAGCCTCCCGGCCCTTTCCGGCTCAATCTTCCGCCGCTGCGGCCATTCGGCCAACAAGCCGTTTTTCGACAATTCGCACAAGCGCGTGGGGTTTGTGGGGTAGTTGATGCTGCGATCTCCCCCTCGAGGGGGAGAGGGCCGGCAGGCCAGAGGGGTAGCTGCGCATCAAGCGCCGACTTCTTCTTTCGCCCTATAAGAGCTTGGCGCTCGACGCGAAGCGACCCCCTCTGTCGCCTTCGGCGACATCTCCCCCTCAAGGGGGGAGATTAGGCGCTTGGCCCAGCGCTCGCGGCTTTATCCGCCGTTCCGTATCGGCTAAGGGGCGGGGACGAAATTCGCCGGACCGCCAGAGTATGACCGCCAAGCCCAAATCCTCGCCCCTGTTCCTCGGCATCGACACCGGCGGCACCTACACCGACGCCGTGCTGTGGTCGGAAGCCGGCGGGCCAAGCGGCAAAGTGCACGCCAAGGCCAAGGCGCTGACCACGCGCCACGACCTCGCGGTCGGCATATCCGGCGCGGTCGATGCCGTGCTGCAAAAATCCGCCACCGACCCGGCCGCGATCAAACTGGTGTCGATGTCGACGACGCTCGCCACCAACGCGCTGGTCGAGGGGCAGGGCGGGCGCGTGGCGCTGGTGATGATCGGCTTTTCCGAAGGCGACCTTGCCCGCGACGGGCTGAAGGCCGCACTCGGCACCGACCCTGTCGTGTTCTGCCCCGGCGGCCACGAGGGCCACGGCAATGCGGCCAAGCTCGATTTGTCGGGGCTGGAGGCGGCGCTGCCGGAACTCGGCGCCTCGGTGTCGGGCTTTGCCGTCTGCGCCTATTTCGCCACCCGCAACCCGACGCACGAGCTCGCCGCCCGCGACCTGATCCGCGAAAAGACCGGCCTGCCGGTCACCGCCAGCCACGAGCTTTCGGCCAAGCTCGGCGGCCCGCGCCGGGCGCTGACGCCGCGGCTTAACGCCCGGCTGCTCTCGATGATCGACCGGCTGGTCGCGGCAACAGAAGGTTTTCTCGCCGCGCGCGGCATCGCCGCACCGCTGATGGTGGTGCGCGGCGACGGCGCCCTGGTCTCGGCCGCCTTCGCCCGCCAGCGGCCGATCGAGACGATTCTTTCAGGCCCGGCCGCCAGCCTGGTTGGCGCCCGCCATATGACCGGCCTCGACAACGCTGTCGTCTCCGACATCGGCGGCACCACCACCGACGTCGCCGTGCTCGACGGGGGCCGTCCCAGGCTCGATCCGGAAGGCGCCACCGTCGGCGGCTTCCGCACCATGGTCGAGGCGGTGGCCATGCGCACCTTTGGGCTCGGCGGCGATTCCGAAGTGGCGCTGGAAGACGGCGCGCTCAGCCCAAAGATCCTGCTCGGGCCGCGCCGCCTGGTGCCGCTGGCGCTGGCCGGCATGGTGCATGGCGAGGCCGTGACTGTCGAACTGGAACGCCAGCTGCGGGCGCCTAATCCCGGCCGCATGGATGGCCGCCTGGCGATCAGGACCGGCGTGCCGGAGCGGCTGGCGGCCGGCCTGACCGCTGCGGAAGCCAGGCTCTACGAGGCGATTGGCAGCGTGCCGCTCGCCCTCGACAGGCTGCTCACCTCGAACGCCCAGAACGCCACCTTGAACCGGCTGGTGTCGCGCGGCCTAGTGCATATCTCGGGGTTCACTCCCTCGGATGCCGCCCATGTGCTGGGCAAGCAGGCCAATTGGGATGCGGCAACGGCAAGGTTCGGCGCCGAACTGTTCACCCGCAAGCGGGACGGCCGCGGCCAGTTCATCGCTGCGACGCCGGAGGCGATCTCGGAGCGGGTGCTGCTGACGCTGACGCGCTGGTCGGCGGAATACATCCTCGAAACCGCCTTTGCCGAGGACGGGCTGGACGGCGCCGCGACCGTGGCGCACGCGCTGGTACAGCGCGCCGTCGATTCCCATCCGGGCATCGCCCGGCTCAGCGTCGCCCTCGACCGTCCGGTCATCGGCCTCGGCGCCTCGGCGCCGCTGCACTATGCCGGCCTCGCCGAACTGGTCGGCAATGACTGCGTCGTGCCGGAGGATACCGATGTCGCCAATGCGCTCGGCGCCGTCGTCGGCCAGGTCCGCGTCTCGGCCGAGGCCCGCGTCAGCCAGCCCAGCGAGGGCCTGTTCCGCGTTTCGTCCGGGGAGACAGTGCGCGATTTTCTCGACGAGGCGGCAGCGATCGCGGCGGCCGAGGCCGATGTGCGCGCGCTTGCCGCCGGGCGGGCCAGGGAAGCCGGCACCGACAGCGCCGAGATCGAGGTCGCCACTGAGTTCCGCGTCTCCACCGTCGAAGCCCAGCGCATGTTCATCGAGGCGCATGTGGTTGCGGTGGCGTCGGGGCGGCCAAGGATTGCGGTGTAACTAGCTGATCTCCCCCTTGGAGGCCTTTGCACAGAATCGGATTGGTGATTCCGTTCGCAAGGAAGATAGGGAGATGATTCGGATGGTCGATCGTGTGCTTGGTCAACTGAGCC
>NZ_JAMYLP010000180.1:0-3689 GCF_040318085.1 Mesorhizobium sp. M1322 | reverse complement strand
CCCCCCCCCTTGGGGGCCGCGGGGGGGGGGGCGGCCCAGAACTCTCCCCGGGTGCGGCCGCGGGGGCGTCTGGGCTCGGCGAGCGCCACCGGTCGCACCCTGAAGGCGGCAATCGAGCAGCTGCCGCCGATGGAATGCCCACAGCACAAGGTGGTGTCGCTGACCGGCAACATCTCGCCGGACGGTTCGGCCGCCTTCTACAACGTCATTTTCACCATGGCCGACAGGGTCAAGGCGCGCTCCTTTCCGATGCCGCTGCCGGTCATCGCCTCCTCGCGGGAGGAGCGCGAGATGCTGCTCAGCCAGCCGATGATCCAACCGACGCTGGCGCTTGCCGCGGAAGCCGACGTCACCTTCGTCGGCATCGGCGATCTCGGCCCCAAGGCGCCGCTTTACGAGGACGGCTTCATTTCGGAGAGTGAATTGAAAGCGCTGCAGAAAGCCGGCGGCGTCGCCGAGATCGTCGGCTGGGTGTTCGATCGCGAAGGCCGGATGATCGAGGGCATCACCAACGACAGGGTGTCGTCGGCATCGTTACCGTCGCGTGAAAGGTCGCTGGTGATCGCGCTCGCTATGGGCGAGCGGAAACTGCCGGGCATCCTCGCGGCTGTCAACCGGCGCCTGGTCAACGGCCTCATCACCGACGAGCGGACCGCCGCCGCCTTGCTGGCGGCCAGCTGATTTGCGATAAATCCAGCAAGGCTATTTGTGCCGGCCACAAGGATCGTTGCCATCGAGAAAACCCATGTCGCGCTGCAGATGCGGCGGCAATTCCCTGATGTCAAGATAGGCCCGTTTCCTGGCCACGTGCCGTGCCAATCCCCGCGCCAGCCGCAGAAACCAGCCTCGGCCTGGCGTCAAAGATAGCTTTTCCTGTACAATAGTCATGATCGTCAGCCTTCGTTATCTCTGACGCATGACCCCGAAAATCGATATCGATTTTCGGAAAGGATCATGCGCAAAATCAAAAGTGCTACAGCGTCCTTTGCGCGTCCAAAAGGACGCGCGGCGCTGTAGACGAGAGTGAACGTCGACCTCAAATATCGGCTAGGTCGGGCCTTGCTGCCAATCAAACGTCGATCACGGCCCATAAGGAGGGCTTATGCCTGAACTCAACTCACGGCAGGTCTCCCAGCTCCCTCCGCTTCAGGCGATCCGGGTGTTCGAGGCGGTGGCGCGGCATCTTTCCTTCACCAAGGCCGCCGGCGAGCTTGGCATGACGCAGGCGGCGGCGAGCTATCAGATCAAGCTTCTGGAAGAGCGCGTCGGTGCGCCTTTGTTCCTGCGCCGGCCAAGGCAGATCGTGCTGACCGAGGCGGGGCAACGCATGGCGCCTGCGGTCAGCGAGGCCTTCGCCCTATTGGGTGGGGCCTACGCCGCCGCGCGCAGCGGCGCCGACGGAGTACTTTGTGTCTCGACGCTGCTGACCTTTGCCTCGAACTGGCTGGCGCAGCATCTCGGCTCGTTCCAGGTCGCGCATCCATCGCTGGCCGTGCGTCTCGATACATCGAACCGCCTCGTCGATTTTGCCCGCGAGGACATCGACATCGCCATCCGTTCGGGCGGCGGAAACTGGCCGGGCGTGGAGGCGCACAAGCTTTTCAACGCGGACTTCACGCCGATGCTGAGCCCGAAACTCGCGGCGACCATCGGCGGGGTGAAGGAGCCGGCCGATCTGTTGCGCCTGCCGATCCTCGACCCGGGCGACATCTGGTGGCGGGACTGGTTTATCGCCGCCGGCCTGCCGGTCGAAGAACTGGCCAAGCGCCCCGGCTCCAGCATGGGTGCTCAGGCCTATGAGGCCAACGCCGCGATCGCCGGGCAGGGCGTGGCGATCGTGACGGCCGCTTTCTTCAAGGCCGAGCTTGCCGATGGCCGCCTGATCCAGCCCTTCGATCTGGTCGGCGACGACGGCCACGCCTATTGGCTGGTCTATCCCCAGGCGCGGCGCAACGTGCCGAAGATCCGGGCTTTTCGCGAATGGATCCTGGCCGAGATTGCCGGCGAATAGATCGGCAATTTATCCGATCAAGCGGGCGCCGAAATCCGCATTTCGCGGGTCGTAAAGCCTCCCGAGCGGATGCCGCACGGGCTTTCGTGCTGCGCTGCAGCAACGAATCCGGCTTGACATAAATCATGGAAAATGAGTAATTGCTCACAGCCAAGGCAAATGCTCAGCTTGGTCTATGGGAGGAATTTGATGAAACTTCGCACGCTCACCCTGGGTCTGTTGTCGGCCAGCACCCTTGCGTTCGCCGCGCATGCCGAATCCATCACCATCGCCACCGTCAACAATGGCGATATGGTCCGCATGCAGAAGCTGACCGACGACTTCACCGCCAAGAACCCCGATATCCAGCTCCAGTGGGTCACGCTCGAGGAGAACGTGCTGCGCGAGCGCGTCACCACCGACATCGCCACCAAGGGCGGCCAGTATGACGTGATGACCATCGGCACCTACGAGGTTCCGATCTGGGCCAAGCAGAGCTGGCTGCTGCCGCTCGACAAGCTCGGCGACGACTATGACGTCAAGGACATCATCCCGGCCATCGCCGGTGGCCTCTCGGTCGACGGCAAGCTTTATGCGGCACCGTTCTACGGCGAAAGCTCCTTCGTCATGTACCGCAAGGACCTGATGGAGAAGGCCGGGCTGACCATGCCCGACGCGCCGACCTGGGACTTCATCAAGCAGGCCGCCGAGAAGATGACGGATCGCGCCAGTGGCGTGAACGGCGTCTGCCTGCGCGGCAAGGCCGGCTGGGGCGAGAACATGGCCTTCCTGACCGCCATGTCGAATTCCTTCGGCGCACGCTGGTTCGATGAGAACTGGAAGCCGCAGTTCGACCAGCCGGAGTGGAAGAACACGCTGCAGTTCTATGTCGACCTGATGAAGGCCAACGGCCCGGAGGGCGCATCTTCGAACGGCTTCAACGAAAACCTGGCGCTGTTCCAGCAGGGCAAGTGCGGCATGTGGATAGACGCCACCGTCGCTGCCTCCTTCGTCTCAGACCCGAAGAACTCAACTGTCGCCGACAAGGTTGGCTATGCGCTGGCGCCCGACAATGGCTTGGGCAAGCGCGGCAACTGGCTGTGGGCGTGGTCGCTGGCCATTCCCGCCGGCACGCAGAAGGCTGACGCCGCTCAGAAGTTCGTATCCTGGGCAACCAGCAAGGAGTATGCCGAGCTCGTCGCCTCGAAGGAAGGCTGGGCCAATGTTCCGCCCGGAACGCGCTCCTCGCTCTACGCCAACCCCGAATACCAGAAGGCGGCGCCCTTCGCCAAGATGACGCTGGACTCGATCAATGCCGCCGATCCGACGCATCCGACCGTCAAGCCGGTGCCCTATGTCGGTGTCCAGTTCGTCGCCATCCCTGAGTTCCAGGGCCTTGGCACCACCGTCGGTCAGCTGTTCTCGGCCGCACTCGCCGGCCAGACGAGCGTCGATGATGCTCTGAAGCAGGCCCAGGACGCTGCCACCGCGACGATGACCGAGGGCGGTTATATCCAGTAGGCTCCTCCCGGTGCCGAATGCCGGTTGCCCATCATGGCCGGCAGGGGCGGGGGGGCCCCCGCCCCCCGGGGGGGGGGGGCGGCCCGCACCCACACAAATTTTTGTCTGTGTCGGAGGGGCCGCGAGCGGATCAGCAGCAACCCCGGGGCGGCGGCGGCGGGGACTGCGTCGCGGGCGG
>NZ_JAMYLP010000179.1:0-3703 GCF_040318085.1 Mesorhizobium sp. M1322 | reverse complement strand
TAGTCACCCGCTCGGGAGCTGAGCGTGCGACACCTGGGAATCCACGCGAACTGATCATCGTCTGATTGATCGGTTAACGTCCAAAGATCTCTGGAGGGAATACAGCCGAACAAAAAAATACAGCCGACAAAATACGCCAGCGGAGAACAATTGTCGCATTCGCTGTTGTTCTTGCCAGTCGACTGAATGGTTTGCAAAGCGTTCAGGCCGTGATGGGCTGCGTTATTGAGCATGCAGCGCCATCAGGGCCGACGAATTCTCCCGTCGTTCTACTTGATGGCTCCCCGTTGCCCGTTTGGCGGAGGCTATCGTCGAATATTCATCTGGGGGAATTGTGCGCTGACGAAATCCAAAACGCCGATTCCGTGCATTGACAGAGGCAAATTCACGCCACGCGGCACGTGGCTACGGGTATTGTTTCTCAAAAGGAGGCCGCATTGTCGGCCCAAGGGAGCACATAACACCTCTTAATGAGGAGCATCCAAATGTCGCAAGAACTCGGCTATCTGAGCCGCCGCGGCCGAGCACCGTCGCACGGCCCAGAAAATCACGTCGGCTCAGGCGGCCCGCAGCGACAAGTACAGCGACTGTCGAATGAGGCTTGCAACAAAGTAGGAAAGCACATGAATTCGCACGACGATAATACTCGCCCATCTGTCCAGCAGGACGATGGCTTTGATACGGTCGGCTCAATCGAAACGAACGTTGCAGACGGCTTCACGATGGCGGCAGTCGGCGACCTTCTCTTGGCGCGGCCTGTAACAAAAGGACATCATCCAGGCTTGGCTGATGTCCTCAGGATCTTTCAAAAGGCCGACGTCACTTTCGGCAACCTGGAAACCAACATCTTGGATGTTCAGTCTAAAGGATTCCCGCAGGCTGCGTGTAATTGCGTCAGCGCCCCGGAGCTGGGGCCGGACTTAAAAGCGATGGGCTTCAATATGGTCAGTCGCGCGAACAACCATGCACTGGACTGGGGCCTTGAAGGCATGCGTGAAACAAGTCGCGCGCTTGATGAGAGCGGTATTGTCCATGCAGGCGCAGGCGAAAATCTCGCACAAGCCGGCGCCGCTCGCTTCCTGGAAACTGCCCGGGGTCGGGTGGCTTTGGTGTCATTCGCTGCATCGTTCAAGCCGATGGCTCGCGCCTGCAACGCCGCCGGCGAGGCGCCAGGCAGACCAGGACTCAACGCCCTTCGCTTGACGAAAAGCATTGTGGTCCCGCCGGCGATTTTTGAGAGCTTGAGACGGCTACGTGATATTCTGCCGGGTTACAAGCCCAGTAAACAAGATCGAAGCTGCGTCGTGCTCGACTTTGAGATGAAATTTGAAATGGGCGAGAAAGCAGGCTACTGCTTCGACGCAAACCCGCGCGATGTTGCCGATATTTTACGGAACTTGCGTCGAGGTAAGCAGTTCTCGGACTTCTGCATCGTCACGAACCACGGGCACCAGCCCGGCGAATGGAGCCAGGAATCTCCCGACTACGAACAATCGTTTGCTCGCAAACTCATTGATAGTGGAGCGGACGCATACATTGTACATGGACCGCATCAGTTGCGAGGCCTCGAGATCTATAAGGGGCGGCCTATCTTTTATAGCTTGGGTAATTTCTTCTGTGAAGACCTCCGGACCCCCGCAGGGGCTGACTTTTTCGACGCATACGGCAAAGACCCACGCGTTCACACGGACGCCGAGTTGAACGTCGATGAGATGGCAATAGGATACCCGACGTTGGAAGGATTTATAGCGCCACTCTCCGACGCCGTGTACTATGAGAGCGTTGTAGCCGTCAGCCGCTTCGAACGGAATCAGCTTGCCGAATTGAGGCTCTATCCAATTGAGCTCGGTCGCTTGAAGAGGTTTGCCAATCGAGGAGTGCCGAGTCTCGCTACCGCACCGCAAGCAAGAGTTATTTTGGAGCGGCTGCAGAGGCTCTCGGAGCCATTTGGAACCCAAATCGCCATCGAGAACGACGTTGGAGTGATAAGGCTGAAGCCCGACGCGTCGATGTGAGGCGTCTCGCAAGCGCGATTGGCGGCCCGATCCAATAAGCCGCGATTCAAAACGCCATCTGCAGTTTCTGGACACTTTTCGGAGTTGATAGGTTGCCCAATCTCTTAATTAGTCTCACTGTGTCATGAGTTTCGTTAACATTGATTGCGAGAATGGCGATTCAAGCTTCAAATGGAGGAAGCGATGGATCTCCAGAACGGAATCGAAACGAGTGAATCGCGTTTGCGGCCTATGTCGAGACGCTCGCCGCGGCTTTGGGTCACGCCGACCGGGTGGCGCCGCTGAAGGCCTATTGCATCGGGCTGCTGCTGCCGGGCGAGCGCAAGGGCGTGGAGCCGATGGCGGCACGAGTGGAGCCTGGGCGTGTACAGGCGGCGCACTAGAGCGAAATCCGAGCGGATAGAATCGATAGGGGTTTCGTGGGGATTGGAAATCTGATTCAGCATATCTGCTGGATGAGGAGGCCGGCATGGCATGGCGAAATCCTTATCCGAAGACTCGAAGACTTGCGGGCTCGCGTAGTCGCAGCGGTTGATGGCGGCCTGTCGCGACGGGCGGCAGCGGCGAGATTTGGCGTGGCGGCGGCAAGTGCGGTGCGTTGGGATGGCGCGAGACCGGAGCCACTTGCGCAAAGCCGCAGGGCGGCGACAGGCGGTCCCACCGCGTCGAAGCGTATCGCGACATCATCCTGGCGGCGATCAAGAGGCGGGTGGACATCACGCTGGTCGAACTCGTCGAGTTGCTGCGACAGGAGCATGGCGCGTCGTTTGCGACGAGCACGATCTGGCGCTTTCTCGATCGTCACTCTATGACCTTCAAAAAAAACGGCGCACGCCAGCGACCAGGAGCGGCCAGACGTAGCCGCGCGACGAAACGCGTGGTTCGACGCCCAGCCCGATCTTGATCCCGAGCATCTGGTCTTCATCGACGAAACCGGAGCCTCGACAAAGATGGCTCGACTGCGGGGGCGCACGAAGCGCGGGATGCGGTGCCGATCGCCAATCCCGCATGGCCATTGGAGGACGACGACGTTCGCTGGCGCCCTGCGCCTCACAGGCATGACCGCGCCAATGGTCCTGGACGGCCCGATGACTGGCGAATGGTTCGTCGCCTATGTCGAGCAGGTTCTCGTACCGACGCTGCGGCCCGACGATGTCGCTGATCCTCGACAACCTGCCGGCGCACAAAAGCGCAGTCGCCCGTGCGGCGATCGAAGCGACCGGCGCAAGGATGATGTTCCTCCCGCCCTATTCTCCCGACTTCAACCCGATCGAAAACCCCTTTTCCAAGCTGAAATCGATTCTACGCAAAGCCGCCGCACGAACCATCGCGGAACTGTGGGATACGATCAGCGCCGCACTGCCATGCTTCACGCTTCACACCAACGGAGTGCGCCAACTACTTCGCTGCCACAGGATATGAGCCGGAATGATCAGATTCTGCTCTAGAGCACGTCCTGTGATCGATGAATCGATTGTGATGTGACGGCTGGGTTTTGTGCTGATTCAACATCCACCTCGATGGAGGTGGACGATGGGAAGAGCATTGAGCGGTGATCTTCGGTCGCGGGTCTTGAAGGCTTCGGACGAGGGCATGTCGGCGCGGCAAGCGGCGGCGCGGTTCGGCGTGGGAGTGTCCAGCGCGATCCGCTGGATTGCGCGGGCGAAGATCGGCGAACTGGCACCACG
>NZ_JAMYLP010000178.1:0-3993 GCF_040318085.1 Mesorhizobium sp. M1322 | reverse complement strand
AAGACGGACAAAACCCGTTTTACGGGGCATGCACATGTGGCATTTCGATTCACTCAAAACTTTCCCCGGACAGCCCTGCCGTAAACGGGGAGAAAGTGGCCCGCATCGAAAATTTCGCTAATCGCGAACGTTGCAGAAGAGAGCAGACATTTCGCGCAGCAGGCTTCTCCCCGTTTACGGGGGAGAAGGTGCCGGCAGGCGGATGAGGAGCCGCGCCGGCGTTGGCAAGATTTCAGGAAAGGTCGATCCGATCTTTTCGACAATGTGCCGAAAGCAGTCCTAATCTGGGTAGCAAACGGTCGGAATTTGCGGCCAAACAGCGCTGTCGCAGTTGGCGGCCGCCTGCCTCTGCTTGAATGCGGTGCTAACCGGCCCGGTCACCACCGGGTCGACGCCATCGGGGGCATCGGCAAACAACTGCTCCGCCGTTCGTGTGTCGGACGGCGGGGCAGGCCGTGTGTCCTTCAACGTCGCGGCCGACTGTGCCGCGCCTGCCGCAAGCAGAACGGCGAAGGCAGCCCATGCGAGGATTGGCCGGTATCTGGTGCCCGTATTGCTCATGAAATTTGAACTGTCCCGACCGCGAAAGGTTCCGCTTTGGTTAATAATTCCATTTCACACCAAGACGCTTAAGATTTGGTGACCATGTATTTGGTGGCGCGCCTCCTCTTTCGCAATTGCGAAAAACCCTGTATGAGCCGCCCAACCGAAAGAGGCAGCGCCTTTTGGCCTGCTGCCTGCAACGCTCCCGAGACCACAACATGAAAATTCGTAATATCGCGATCATCGCGCACGTCGACCATGGAAAAACCACCCTCGTCGACCAGCTCCTGAAACAGTCCGGCTCGTTCCGCGACAACCAGCGCGTCGCCGAACGCGCCATGGATTCGAACGACTTGGAAAAGGAACGCGGCATTACCATCCTGGCCAAGGCGACCTCGGTCGACTGGAAGGACACCCGCATCAATATCGTCGACACTCCCGGCCACGCCGATTTCGGCGGTGAAGTCGAGCGCATCCTGTCGATGGTGGATTCGGCCATCGTGCTGGTCGACGCCGCCGAAGGGCCGATGCCACAGACCAAATTCGTCGTCGGCAAGGCGCTCAAGGTCGGATTGAAGCCGATCGTCGTCATCAACAAGATCGACCGGCCGGACGCCCGCCACGTTGAGGTGGTCAACGAAGTGTTCGACCTGTTTGCAGCGCTCGACGCGACCGACGAGCAGCTCGACTTCCCGATCCTCTATGGTTCTGGCCGCGACGGCTGGGTCTCGGAAAACCCCGAAGGTCCGAAGGACCAGGGCCTGGCGCCGCTGTTCGACCTCGTCATCAAGCATGTGCCGGCGCCGACCGTCCATCCCGGCCCGTTCCGGATGATCGGCACCATCCTGGAGGCCAATCCGTTCCTCGGCCGCATCATCACCGGCCGCATCGAATCCGGCACTCTGAAATCCAACCAGGCAGTAAAAGTGCTGCATCATGACGGGACGCAGGTCGAAACCGGCCGTATCTCGAAGATCCTGGCTTTCCGCGGGCTCGAGCGCCAGCCGATCGACGAGGCGCAGGCGGGCGACATCGTCGCCATTGCCGGCCTGTCGAAGGGCACCGTCGCCGACACGTTCTGCGACCCGTCGGTGACCGAACCGCTGCATGCGCAGCCGATCGATCCGCCGACCGTGACGATGTCGTTCCTCGTCAACGATAGCCCGCTGGCCGGCACCGAGGGTGACAAGGTGACCAGCCGCGTCATTCGCGACCGCCTGTTGCGCGAGGCCGAAGGCAATGTCGCGCTGAAGATCGAGGAATCGCCTGATAAGGATTCGTTCTTCGTCTCCGGACGCGGCGAATTGCAGCTTGCCGTGCTGATCGAGACGATGCGCCGCGAAGGGTTCGAAATCGCCGTGTCGCGGCCGCGCGTCGTCATGCAGAAAGGCGAGAATGGCGAGTTGCTCGAGCCGGTCGAGGAAGTCGTCATCGACGTCGACGAGGAGCATGCCGGCGTCGTCGTGCAGAAGATGTCGGAACGCAAGGCCGAGATGATCGAATTGCGCCCGTCGGGCGGCAACCGCCAGCGCATCGTCTTCCACGCGCCGACGCGCGGCCTGATCGGCTACCAGTCGGAACTATTGACCGACACGCGCGGCACCGCTGTCATGAACCGGCTGTTCCATGCCTACGAGCCTTACAAGGGCGAGCTGCCGGGCCGTACCAACGGCGTGCTGATCTCCAATGAGCAGGGTGAATCGGTGGCTTACGCCATGTGGAACCTGGAAGACCGCGGCCCGATGGTCATCGATCCGGGCATCAAAGTCTATCAGGGCATGATCATCGGCATCCATTCACGCGACAACGACCTCGAAGTGAACGTGCTGAAGGGCAAGAAACTGACCAACATCCGCGCCGCCGGCAAGGACGAGGCAGTAAAGCTGACGCCGCCGATCCGCATGACGCTGGAACGCGCGCTGGCCTGGATCCAGGACGACGAGCTGGTCGAGGTTACGCCGAAGACCATCCGCCTGCGCAAGCTCTATCTCGACCCGAACGAGCGCAAGCGTTTTGAGAAGTCGGCCAAGGTGGTCGGCGCGGCATAAGGATTTTTATCTCTGGCGAGATCGAAGCGGCGCGACACACGTCCTCGCTGCGTGGACAGGGCTACCCGCCGCGGCAGTTGGCTGCGGGTAAAGGCGAGGAAACGGGTGTGCGAAATGCAGTTCGGGACCTCGTCCGGAGCCTCATGCAAGATGACATGCGGCGAAGGCTCGTCGCTCACAAGAATCTTGTTGAACTTGGCAATGCAGCATTGCCAGCGATCGAGCATGAACTTGCAAAGATCGATCTAGGCACGGTTCCCCACCGTAAAATCGCAACACTTGTGGCGGGCCTCGCTACTGCTCTGCACGACATCGATGAAGATGCATCCCGGCGATACATTTCGGATTCGCTCGCGAGACCGATAACTCCCGTTATGCGTGCCGCGCTCCGCAGCATCATTCACTTTACAATGGACGACTGGCGGCGGTCTTCGGTTGGCGAAATCCTTGTTCTGGAGCATGGCAAGCTCGACAGTCGCATTGAAGCCTCCCGGCACGTTGGGCGTTGGCTCGCAAATGTTCCTGAAGCCGATCTGGTTGGCATTTCCCGAATCTACATAATTCCTGAAGTCGCCGAGCCCGAATTCGCCGGCACGTATCTCCAGGCAGTATCGGTCATCGAGATTGTCTGGCGACGCGCATCCAAGCATAGGATTGGCAACGCAGTCCGGAGATTCATGATCGAGAAAACGCTCTATCACGAGGTAGGACACCACGCGCTGCAGCATATCGAATGGGGACAAGACCCTGATCAAGAAAAGCAGGCAGACCGATACGCATGGAAAATGATGCGCAAGGCACATCCCAATCTATCGATGCTTACTCTTCCTTTGCGATTCCTTGGCGCGTCTCGACGAAGGAAAAATGCCAAGGATTTGGAAACAGCTTAGGATTGTGTTTCGAGAAATCGGCAAAAGTGATCGGTGCGGCTTAGGCGCGATGTCCGAGAGATGGGCGGCAAACTCGTCACGGCTGTCGCATACGATAATCGACCCGGAGGCTGAAGTTTGCGTCTCGATGCTTAATGCGTATGGGATCTATGCTCTCGCGACGCATATTTCCGACGTAGGCGGGCTTGGCCTGATCCATGTTCAAGTCGCCGACAGCGATGTTGAAGCGGCCGAGGGGTTGATTGGCCCGGCTCCCGAGGAGGCTGATCACGGTCGATTTTGCCTCATTGAAGGAGGTCGGCGCTGCCCCTCATCCGCCTGCCGGCACCTTCTCCCCGTGAACGGGGAGAAGACCGCTGACCGCACCCTCGGCGTTCATTCTTTGCAACGCTGGTAAGTGGCGAAACCCTCATGACGCCCTTCTCCCCGTTCACGGCAGGGCTGTCCGGGGAAAGTTTTGAGTGAATCGAAATGCCACATGTGCATGCCCCGTAAAACGGGTTTTGTCCGTC
>NZ_JAMYLP010000177.1:0-4143 GCF_040318085.1 Mesorhizobium sp. M1322 | reverse complement strand
CAAGGCATCGTGATCTCCGTCGAATCTCAGCAATCCGACAGAATCACAACCTGCTGAAATCACTCACTCCTTTTTGGATCGGACACTAAGGACCCGGCTTTCCCTCCCGGACTAAAGAATATATTGTCTAGTAGGCCAATTAAGAACGTCTTCAAGCGCATCTACCAGATCATCGCATCTGAGTCAGTTGATGCAGTTCTTTTTATGGGGGATTTCACTGACTATGGAAAGCTTCCAGGATTTGACGCTTGCTGCAAGTACATCGCTGGCGCTCTGCAGCTCGGCAAAAATAACATATTTGAACAAATGCCGACCGGGATCGTACCTGGCAATCACGATATCGATCGTGCGCTGGCCGGAAATGCAGGCACTGCGAAATTTAGTACGCTGTCAAAGGCCCTCGCCACTCACGGACTCCCCAATATACCGGTAAATTTGCCCACTCGAATGGATCTTCGCCAAGCCGGGCTTGGATCGAGCGTGTATCTGCTAAACAGTTGCTGGGGCTGCGGAGAGAAACTTTACATACCCGCTGAATTTGGGGATGCTATTAACGCTGCAATTGACGCCGTTATCGGTGGCCCTGGTGGCGAGCGAGCACTATCCGCATATTATAATCGTCAGTTGGACACTCCTGCTTTTTCAGACAGCACTATCGCGTCGGTAGTTGAGGCGATCTCAGAATGCCCTGCTGACGACATGCCCATAATCGTTGCTCATCACAATCTGCTCCCTCAAAGGCTTCCACGACTGGCGCCCTATACGGAGCTTGTGAATAGCGGCGCTCTTAGAAGCTCTTTGATGGAACTTGATCGCCCGGTTCTATACCTGCACGGACACATACACGAAGAACCGGTGGAAACGCTTCACGCACCCGGGAATGCCCCGCTGGTAATAGTCAGCGCTCCGTTGATAACTAAGGGTTTTAACGTGATCGAGATAGTGTTTGCGCCAGGTTCCGTGCCAATCGTCTGCAATGTTCTTCCATATCGCTTCGATGGGTCTGGAGTACTACGCAAATTTCCTGAAATGAAAGTTCCGCTGACTGGAAAAAGGAGGCGAGGAACTTTTCCAACTAAAAATTCTCTATATAGCAAACTTATCGAAAAAAGGACAAGTTACTGGTCTGAGATCCTTGCCTTCTTTCCTGATACGTTGCAACGACCATCTGACGAGGAGTTGATACAACTCTTAGAGTTATTGCTGGCAGAGGGCCTTGTTGAGATAGACAACTACGAGCTCCCATATCAAGCGTGGATAGCGAGGGCTGAGGTATAATGGATGGTGGCGCAAATCCGTTTCGACCAACCCGTTGGGAACACCATAGCGGCGGTACACCCCTAATTTGGTTTACCCCAACGGCAGAACTGCTGTCTGAGGACAAGTCCGCATATGTACATGGAAGCCGCGGAAGCGGAAAGACTACCCTACTGCGCAGTGTATGCTGGGAAGATCTCCTTAGGAACGACTCCCTAAATCTTCAAAGGAACTTAGGCGATTTTCGACATATAGGAATCTATATAAGATTACCCGACCACGTCGCAGCTTCGTTGGGCGTGAACAATTGGGAGTCCCTCTTTCCGCACTCGGCGGATTGGACGCACGAGTATCTTAGATTTTTTTCACTTGCGGTTGAGTTGATTTGCATTGAGAAGGCTTTAACCGCCGCACATACATTAAGAATTGAGGGCCGTTTACAGTTAGAGGCTACCCAGGAGATTATGTTGGTTACATCAGTAACAGACGAATTTCCGTGTCTGAGCAATTTCTCAGATCGTCCCCCCAAGACCTTTGCAGAGTTGAGCAGGACGTGCAGACAAATCGTACGAACAATGAACGAGGCCTCTGGTCGAGGAACTCTTCCAAGCGCGATTGAGTCACTTCCTGTCCGTGAGCCCGCCGAACTGCTAACTTTCGTCGTGTCGAAACTCTCGGGCATTGCGAGATTGCGGAAGACCGTTGGGAGTGTGTCGCCGGGCTTCAAATTTTGCCTGGATGACTGTGAAGTGCTCAGTGAGATTCAGATCAAAGCCATAAATACGCTGGTTCGGAAGAGTCGGTTCCCAATCTCATGGGTGATATGTTCCGTTGGTGAAGCCTTCGATCTTTATGAGACGTTCATTCCACGACAGCCGCTTACGGATGCAGACCGGCGTGTGATCTCACTTGACGATAGGGCACCTGGCGAATTCTTCGACCTATGCCAAGCGGTTTCAAGTCTGCGGATTTTTTATACGATACCCGCGGAAAGTCGCCCCGCGGTTAGCCCTCGGCAGATACAGCGTTTTTTCTCCCTTCCCGAGCGCCTAGGCATCTCAAGCGTCAACTCCATCATTGGCCAGATGATAAACCGCTCAACCAGCGGTCTCGCTCTACAGATACAGGAGGCAGCCTACATCCTGCGATCCGAGATTAATAAAAGAGCCAAGAGATTTGCGGCGAAATACCCAGAAGACAGTCCAAATATTCCGTACTATGAGGCATATCTTCTTTGGCATTGGGATGGACTTGAAGATTCGTTTACGAGCAATGCCGATGTAGATGATATGTCGAGGATAAGCCGTCACACGCGCCTTATAAACCAACCCAGCTTTCAGGCATGGATGCGGCGCAAGATGGTGGCAACCTTGCTGCAAATAGCATCGCGTCTAGGTTTTCGTCGACTGCCCTTGGCGGGATCAAATATCGTGGTGTCGCTCGCCGACGGATCCATTCGTGACTTCCTAGAGATCATGGGCGACATCTATGAGAAATACGCGTCGGACCGCTCTTCGACAGGAGACGTAGGGACATCAGTTGCAGAGAAGTTTGCTGCATCTCGGACCCGCGTTTCTCTGAAGGTTCAATCTGAGGGTATTTATTCATCAAGCGAAGCATTCTTCCGTGGGATCAGCATTCATGCGGACGCACGTCCGGATTCGGTGGCGCGTCTAATCGAGGGCCTCGGCGAGTTGACGCATATTCTTCAAACCTCGGCAAATGATCCGACAGTTCTGAGTGTCGCCGAGCGCGGTGTCTTCATAATGGACTCTTCACCGACCGAAGGGTCAGGCGATCTAGTCGGGGTGGCAGCAGCGACACTGTACAGAGCTGAATTAGCTGGATATCTGCGCACATCGACAGTTTCTAGGAAGACACAAAACTCTGACGTTGGCAGTAAGGTCGCACAGGTTGGCTACAGACTGCACAAACGCTTTGCGCCATACTTTCATTTCTCTTACCGAGGTGCGTACGAAATTGTTAGAGTCAAGGAATCATCGGTTGATAATTTGTTGATTAATTTTGAACTTTCGCCAGCCAATTGGGCGAAGAACTCGGCACTGCGGATTGCGGTCGCGAAATCAGATCAATTGTCGCTATTTGACGAGGCGAGGCTGATTGATGAGTAATCATGCCGCAATTGGGTTTTTAAACGTAGGTCAATCGGTACTTTCTGATCCATCTGAGCTGCACTCCTCTTACGACCTTTGTATTAGCGCCATTGGGTGGGAATCCAGGTCTAATCATGCTCTCGGAAATTGGTTGGACGCTCAAGTAAAATAGTTCTGTTGAAATTTTTCTCTACGGAAGATTATTTTATAGATAAGAAAATAAAAAATGAAGAATCAGCGCTTGCGGTGATCGGAAGCGAGTTCCGAATCGTCCAACTCGGCCCCTCCGTTGAATTCGCTGCTAATTTCATAGCGATTAACAGTCTGATTTTGGATGCGGTGCGCGTTGCATCGAGGCCAATTTCAATTCTTTTGGATATATCCTGTGTTCCGAAGAGATATTTCCTTTTTTTGTTAGGATTGGGGTTCAAACAGGAACTTATTGGACGCATGGATATTTTGTACAGTGAAGGAAAGTATGTCCCTGCGGATGTAATCAGAAACGGCACAAACGTAGACAAAGGTTTCGTTTCGGAAGGGGAATGGACGTCCGTGCAGATACCATACTTGGAAGATTCTGACTATTCTCCCGACTCTCGCGATCTTTTTGTGTCTGTAGGAGCAGAGGTCACTCTCGCTATGCCTACTGTCGAGAGATTTGAGCCAACAGCACTTAGATTGTAAGCGCTGTTCTCAGGCCACGGCCCTGAGTTCGGGAGCCGGGATGTAGGCCCAGGGCAGCAGGTCGTCGATCTGGCTGTTCGGGTGGCCA
>NZ_JAMYLP010000176.1:0-4390 GCF_040318085.1 Mesorhizobium sp. M1322 | reverse complement strand
AAGCCTGGGTCTTCATCGCCCACATCCGCCTGCTCACGCGTCGCCTCGCAAGACCTTGAAATTGCACCAGTCGTTTTGATTCAGACACTTAGATCGCTAATGACGGCCCGCCGATTTCGACGCGAGCAGAAAGATGCTGAAGAAGGACTGTGACCAGGGTGTGGTGCAAACCATCAGAATTTAGGTGGATGTAGGGATCGATTGTGGTATTTATATTTGATCACCATGAGAATGCTCTTTAAGCGTCTTTGATTTGACCCACGTGCTCTGACGACTAGCTTGTTGTCGCGTTCGCTTGGCCGAATGCGCAACTTATCTGTGAATTTCCTTTGATAATTACAATAGTGAGAGGGGCGGCATGCGGCAAGAACCGAAGTATATTGTCTTGCGTGATTTGACCAGCAAGCCGGAAAGCGCCGCAACGAGACCGCTTCGCCCGGACAGCCCGCTTGGCCCGCCGAAAGGCCTCACCAAGAGCCTCTCCCAGATTCACGCGAACAGCCTGAAAGCGATGAAATCCAACCTCACACTTGACGTTGGGGTGGATCGCAAGGATGCCGAAGATGCCAGGCGCGACAAACGTACGCTTGGCATCGCGCTACCGATGCCGACGGCGCTAATTGCACCGACCGCTGCCGGCAGCGGGCCCGATAGCCGAAATGTAAGTTGGGGCGTCGCGGAAGTCGGAGCCTTGAAAGCGCCGGTCACCGGCGCCGGAGTGACAGTCGCCGTGCTGGATACGGGCATCGATCGCAAACATGCTGCCTTCGCGGGCCTCATGATCGAGGAACAGGACTTTTCCGGGGAAGGTAACGGCGACAAAGAAGGTCATGGAACTCATTGCGCCGCGACGATATTTGGCCGCGATGTTGCCGGATTCCGGATCGGGGTCGCGCCTGGAGTCGAGAGGGCCCTGATCGGAAAAGTGCTCCGCAGCGATGGTGGTGGCGATACGGCCATGCTTTTCAAAGGACTGGAATGGGCCATCAATGCAAACGCGGACGTCATTTCCATGTCGCTCGGCTTCGATTTTCCAGGTTACGTCAACGGCCTGGTTGCTGACGGATGGCCGGCCGACCTGGCCACGTCCGACGCCCTCGTCAGTTACCGGGACAATCTGCGGCTGTTCGACAATTTGATGCAGCGGGTGAGATTGCTGGCAAATCAGAACAGTGGCTCTATCGTGGTCGCGGCGGCGGGTAACGAAAGCAAAGCGGGGCAAGAGCCGAACTACCGGATAGCCGTATCGCTGCCGGCTGCCGCGTTGGGCTTGATTTCCGTGGGAGCCCTTCAGAAACACGACGACGGACTGAGCGTCGCTGATTTTTCGAATACAATGCCGCGCCTGACCGCTCCCGGCGTATCGATCAGGTCAGCTCAGTTCAACACCAAAAGCGATCTTGTTGTCATGAGCGGCACCAGCATGGCCTGTCCGCATGTCGCAGGCGTTGCGGCGCTGTGGTGGGAACAGTTGCGCAAGGAAGGCAATGCCAGCGCGGGACGGGTCGAAGCCAAATTGCTGGCCAACGCCAAAAGCAACGTCTTCCGTACCGGAGTCGAGCCGCTCGATAGAGGGGATGGGATGGTCACCGCTCCTGTGGCGTGATCCGATACGGATATCCTGTCAGTCATCCGTGACAAAAAGCAGAGCCAATCCGACGGTTAATCCAAGAATACCCCCGACCAGAGGGCCGAGTATGAGCCCTGTTTCGACCAGATTTGCCACGCTTGTATTGTACAAAGCGCTCAGCACGAGTTGTTCAAAGGCAAGGCTGAAGGCGTAGAAGCCGATCGCGCTCACGAGGGATACGAAAAGCGTTGCCAGCACCGACACGACGGCGTTTCGGCCAAGCTTGCGGTAGTTGGTCCTCTCAAAGCTATAACTCAACGTGGCAAACACGATGCCAGCAGTTCCAAGCAAGCCACCCGGCAGCAGCGTTGCAGGGGTGGCGGGTGGGCGGGATTGGATTCCGAAGTACCAGGTTATCGGAGGTCCCACCAGCACACCGGCCAACAGGCCTCCCGCAATGCCGCCGAGCAAAAGCCAGTACCGCGCAAACTTCGTCGATGGCCGTGCAAACCATTGCGGATTCTTGGCAACTATGGAGCAGGCTCCAAGCACCACTCCGGTCAGAATGGCGGCCAACGTTATTTCGGAGAGAACCTGTCCAAAAGGCGCCCAATGGTAATCCTGAGTTTTGTCCCAGGAGTAGTAATAGGAAACGGCGATGATCGGAGCCGCCAGGATACCACCGAAATATCCGCCGATCATGCTGCGCGGCCAGTTGACTCGGCTCGTCGGCTTGATTTCGCCGCGCATGAAATCATAGGCCCTTCCCAAACCCCGGAGAAAAAAAACCAACGCGCCAAACATGGCGGCAACGACCGGTACGACGTATTCCGAGCCGGGACGGTCGGCGACCACCAGGCACAATGTCAAGATCGAGACCAGAAACGCTGAAAGCCCGATCAAGTTGGCAGAAAACCAAAGCAGCGATCCCGCGCTGAAGTAAAACGGCACAAGCAAGGAAGACGACGTCCAAGGCTCCTGCTGGCTGCTTGTCTTGTCCTGGACATAGCGAGCGACGCGCAGCATCAAATTGTTTATCGATAGGTCCGTCGTTTCGATATTCGCCAGCAAACCTTCGGTGAAAATGGACGAGGTTCCCGTTCCCTGCCAAGCCACCTTTCCAGGCGCCGCCGCATAAGCGAGAAAAGCCTGTCCAGCAAATTGCTGCGCCGAAGCTGAGGAAAAGGCGAGCCCAGGATTGATTCTCTTGGGCGGCGGTTTCGGCATCCCCTTTCCCACCGCATCGCGGGCGATTTCCGCGTTAACATTTTCCTCGAATGGATTGTCCCGGCAGGCGTCCAGGAAAACCAGAGAAATCTCTGCTTTTTCCGTTGTTCTACTTGTCAAATCCTGGATCGAAATCAAACCTTCTATAAACTTATTGTTGTCTATATCGGACTCGATCGGGACTATGTAGTTAGTTCCATCTATCTGCAATCCATGACCGGAATAATAAAGCAGACCTATGCTTGCGTTAGATGCGAGGGATTCAAATTCCTTGAACTTATTGCTTATCGCCGCGCTCGTGCCGTCCGTCAGCGAGATCGTTTCGAAACCCAGCCGATCCAACGCAATCGTCATTTGTGCTGCGTCATTCGGGGGGGTCTGCAGCAGAGGCGCTGTCTGATAGCCACCATTGCCGAGCACAAAGGCAACCCGCTTGCCTGATCTATTTCCTGCAAGAAGTCCCATGGGAACCCCGCCTTGCCGCAATAAAACCAGCTTCGATATTGTCTTTTTACCATGAGCAGCGATGTAAGTCCAAGGTGGTCTTGATCTGTCGAGCGATCGCGCTATCGGCGGAAAACTCTCCATTCGGCGCCAAAAACAAACCGCTTTTTTGCGCCCTTTCTCGGAACGGCAACAGATGCCAGTCTTTGTGTTCTCAAGCATCCTACGATGACTTGAACATCAAATTCTTGATCTGTCGATTCATGGGTTCGAACGCTATCGCGCCCAACAGAAAGTCACAGACCCCCGAAACCCAGCGAGACATTGCCGCCGGCGTGGCGCTCCAGCCGGCCGGCGAGGTCCAGTTCCAGCAGCACCATGAAAACTTGGGCGGGATGCAGGCCGGTGTGGCGGATGATTTCGTCGATCGCCACCGGCGTCGGGCCGAGGGTTTCGATGACGCGGGCGCGATCGTCTTCGCCGGGCGGTGGCGTTGCCGAAAAGTCGGGCGGCTCTCCAAGCGGCGCCGTCCTTGGCGCCAGCGCGCCGACCAGCGGCGCGATCGCACTGGTGATGTCCGATGCCTCGGTGACCAAAGTGGCGCCGTCCTTGAGCAAGGCGTTGGCGCCGGCGGCGCGCGGATCGAGCGGCGACCCGGGGACGGCGAAGACCAGCCGGCCCATCTCGCCGGCAAGCCTGGCGCTGATCAGCGAGCCGGAGCGTTGCGCGGCCTCAACCACGACCAGCCCCAATGCCGCACCGGCGACAAGGCGGTTGCGGCGCGGAAAATCCTGGGCGCGCGGCTGCCAGCCGAACGGCATTTCCGAAATGATGGCGCCGCCGTGCTCGGCAATCTCGTTGCACAGCCCGGCATTCTCGGGCGGGTAGGGCAGGTCGAGGCCGCCGGCCAGCACACCGATCGTGCCGGTCGCAAGGCTGCCCTGATGTGCTGCCGTGTCGATCCCGCGCGCCAGGCCGGAAACGATGCCGTAGCCGTCGCGGCCGAGTTCGGCGGCGAGCGTTCGCGCCATTTTGATACCGGCCAGCGAGGCGTTGCGGGCGCCGACGATGGCAACTGCCGGCAGCCGGAACACCGCGCCTTCGCCCTTGACCGCGAGCAGCGGCGGCGGATGGTCCATGCTTTTCATC
>NZ_JAMYLP010000175.1:0-4569 GCF_040318085.1 Mesorhizobium sp. M1322 | reverse complement strand
GGCCCCCGGGCCGGGGCGTATGCCACAACCCCCCTAACGCTAACTTCTCGCGATTATTGCCCCCGGCGGGGCCCGGATAATTGAGCGGGGCGGGGCCCCGCGAACGCTGAATGACCCGCCACGTCTCAGCTCTCATCGACGGACAGATGCTATTCGGGGGTTGCAACGCGAATCGGGCGGGTG
Organism: Mesorhizobium sp. M1322; assembly: GCF_040318085.1. Taxonomy (NCBI): domain Bacteria; kingdom Pseudomonadati; phylum Pseudomonadota; class Alphaproteobacteria; order Hyphomicrobiales; family Phyllobacteriaceae; genus Mesorhizobium; species Mesorhizobium sp. M1322. The sequence goes on along the minus strand of NZ_JAMYLP010000175.1, from coordinate 4,386 downwards.
CCGATCTTTGCCCCTGTGACAGCATCCACGGCCACCGGCTCGATTTCTGCTCCTGTCTCAGCGTCGATGTATCGCGCCAACCGTCCTTCACCACGGTACTGGCGTCCCCACGCACCCAGTAAGACGAGCACCGGCAAGAAATCGCGGCCGGCGGCGGTCAGCACATACTCATCGCGCGGAGGCCGCTCCGAGTAGCGCCGCTTTTCCAGAAGTCCCTCCTCCGTCAGCGTCGCCAGCCGCCGGGTCAGAATGGTGGGGGCGATGCCCAGACTTTTGCGGAATTCGTCGAAGCGGTTGAGGCCCAGGCTCGCGTCGCGAAGGATCAACATGCTCCACGCATCGCCGACGCAGGTGAGGCCGCGGGCGATCGGGCAAGAGGTATCGGAAAGATTTTTCATGTTAGTATCATTTTGATAGTGACTTCATATCGAAATGATAGTAACATCCTTTTGAAATGCAATCCAGCACAAAGAAGGAGTGACTTCCATGAACAGGACCAACCTTGGCGTCCGCCATCCAGAACTCAACCGTCAGCGCGTGCAATCGGCGCATCGTGTCGCCGCGGCCCAGCCGAGATCGACATCGTCCAAACGGAGCGCCGCAATGATCAACCTCATCGGTGGCGCGGCGGCATTCCTCCTGGCTGCGTCCCCGTTGCATGCCGGCGAGCTGTCGGCCATGGCCGGGGAGAGTATCCATCTCGGCGGTTTTCACGGCGTCTTACACTATACCGACGAAAATGACGGCTATCGGGTGATCGCAACGATAGCCGATGGTGAGGCCGGGCTTCCGGTGCGCTTCTCGACCACGCTCGCTGAAGGGCAGTCGACCACGATATCCGTGCCGGGAAAATTGGGCGAGCCTGAGCAAAGTCTTGAGCTGTCGCGCTCGGGCGACAAGCTTACCGTCACCGAGGTGGGGGCGACCTCCAACCCGACAACTGGGGCCATTGCCGAGTAATGACCCTCATCGGATCGCCGGGGCGTGCGCCATTTGTGCGCGCGACCGACGCCGGTAATCCAGAACAAAGAAAGAAGCGATTTCCATGAACAAGACCAATCTAGGCGTCGCCCTGGTGACAGGGGCATCCACCGGCATCGGGCACGCAACGGCCAAGGCCCTGCAGAACGCGGGCTTTCGCGTGTTCGGAACCAGCCGTCGCGCGGTCGCTGCACGATCCGACGGCGTTACCATGCTGACCTGCGACGTCACCGACGACGCGTCCGTGGCGAAACTGGTCGATGACGTGCTGGCCGAAACCGGACGTATCGACCTGCTCGTCAACAATGCCGGCGTCGGCCTGCTCGGCGGTGCAGAGGAGTCCTCGACCGTCCAGGCTCAGGCGCTGTTCGACGTGAATGTCTTCGGCGTCCTGCGCGTGACCAACGCGGTTTTGCCGACAATGCGCCGTCAAGGGACGGGCAGGATCGTCAATTTGAGTTCGGTGTTGGGCTTGATCCCAGCACCCTATTCCGCGCTCTACGCGTCGACCAAACATGCCATCGAAGGTTATTCCGAATCGCTCGACCCCGAACTGCGCCCTTTCGGAATTCGCGTCGTGCTGGTCGAGCCCGCCTATACCCGTACGTCATTTGAAGAAAATCTCGCCAGGCCGGACCAGTTGCTTAAAATCTATGATTCTGCGCGCGCTGGAATGGATGTGATCCTGCGCAAGGCGATGGAAACAGGCGATGCTCCCGAAATCGTAGCCGAGACGGTCTTGAAAGCAGCGACCGAATCCGTTCCGAGGAGGCGCTATGCGGCGGGAAAAATGGCGCGCCAGGTCAGTTTCCTGCGCCGTTTCGTCCCGGCATCCGCATTCGACAAGAGCCTGCGTAAGCAGAACGGGCTGCCGGTCTGACGTCGACAATCACATCCTGCTTCGGTAGCCGGCAGGCCACAGCAGGCTGCTGTCGCTTCGGCAGGCGGCCTTGACGCAACTCGTCGCCCATTGTCGGGCCCCGGCGGTGGCAGGACTTGGAATCCGTGGCACGAATCCGCACACCTGAAGCCGCAGCGCCTCGTCCGCCAAAAAAACGGTGATTTACAAAATTAGATCAACAGTTTGCGTTATATACGCAAACTAGATCAGGACAGCGCCGGCTTGCCGAAAATCGTCTGCAGGAATTCGCCGAGCCAGCGCTTCAGATGCATGTCCCAGATCAGCCGGCCGCCGAGATGATCGCGGCCCGGCTGCGCGCCCGGCAATTCGAAGCGATGCGCGCCGCGAACCACCCAGCGCTGCATCATCGCCCGGGTCAATTCGCCATGGAACTGGATGCCCCAGGCATTGTCGCCATAACGAAAGGCCTGGTTGGGATAGGTTTCGGCCGTCGCCAGCAGCGTCGCGTCCTTCGGCAGCGAAAAGCCCTCGCGGTGAAACTGGTAGACCATCTCAGGCCAGCGCATCAGCTTCTTGCCGTCCTCCGTCGCTTTCAGCGGATACCAGCCAATCTCGACCAGCCCCTCGCCATGCCCCTCGACCTTGCCGCCAAGATGTTTGACCAGCATCTGCGCGCCGAGGCAGATGCCGAGCAACGGCCGGTTCTCCCTGAGCGGAACTTTCAGCCAGTCGGTCTCGCGGCGGACGAAATCGTCCTCGTCATTGGCGCTCATCGGTCCGCCGAACACCACGGTTCCGGCATGACCGTCCAGTGTGTCCGGCAAGGCATCGCCAAGCGGCGGGCAGCGGAGATCGAGGTCGAACCCCTCTTCGATAAGCATGTGGCCGACGCGCCCGGGGCTCGAACTCTCCTGATGCAGCACGATCAGGATTTTTGGTCTCGGCCTCGGCGTGGATGGCATGGGTATCCTGTCTATTCGTCGCTCGACGTTCCAGTGGCGCCCGGCGCTTCGGCGGCCGCCTTGCGGCGTGCCTCGACGCGGTCGTGGCGTTCGACATCCATCAGCTCGGCGACCCGCCAGACGATATTGTCCTCGAGTTCGTGCAATTCACCATCGGCATAGACGATCTCCCACATCAGGCCGATGAAGGCTTTTCGCGCGTCCGGATCGAGCTGACGCTTCAATATGCTGGTGAAGGCGTAGAGGTCGATCGCCTCATTGTCGGCCCGCTCGCCGGCAGCCGCCAGCGCGTCGAGCTCGTTGCCGCTGATCGAATAGCTTTCCGCCAGCACCGCCTTGAACCGCTCCCATTCGGCATCCTGACGCACGCCGTCGGCACTCATCACATGGTAGAGAAGGGCGGAAGCGGCAACGCGCGGATCATCGGCGTTGTTGCGGGCGCTCCCAGCTGCCGGCAGGTCCTTCAGAAACGACAGAACGCGTTCGAACATGTGATTCCTACTTCCCATCGGCCAAAACTATCAAGCTCAGCTGAATCAAAACAATCGAAACTTGCGTGGTGATTTTTGGTCTTCGTCGTCCGGATCGACGCCGGGATCGTCGGGCAGCCGGGCCAGTTCCTCCGCCGGTTCGACAGCTTCGGCATCCGGCGGCACCGCGGCAAACGCCGTGGCGTTGACCGGCGCAACATCGTCTTCGCCACTTTCAGAGGCCGCCGCAGTGGTCGGTCTTTCGGCCGAACCGGTGGGGTTCAGCTCGATCACATTTTCTTTTACCGGCTTGATGGGCGCCGCAATGGTTGGCACCGCGGCGTCCGGCGCTTCCTCATCACTGTCGATGAGCTGGCCGAGCCGCTCCATCGGCGCCCGCCACTCGAAGGCGTCGAGCTTGCCGGTGATCGGCGACACCGGCGCCCAGCGTTCGGAGACGATGCCGTCGGCAACCCAGGCCGGATCGCGCGGTGCACGCACTGCCTTGGACAAAAGCTGCCGCACCTTGCCCTGATCGCCGGTCTCGGCCTCCTCGATGTCGGCCAGAAGCAGATAGGCGCCTTCGCGGCGATCAATGCGAATGGCCGCCTCGGCCTCTTTGCGGGCGGTTGAAAAGTCCTGCGCGTCGAGTGCGGCGCGCGCCACCGCCAGCGACGATTCGGCGTGGTTCTTCTTCATCTCCTGCAGCTTCTTCGCCCGGTTCAGGCGGTCGAGCACGGCATCGCCCGGCCGGGCGTGGCTGTAAAGCTCCGCGATCTCCGGATGCGGCTCGGCTTTCCACGCGGTCTCGAGGATCTTCGCGCCCTTGCGCACATCATTCTGTCTGAACAGCAGTTTTGCTGCGATCACCGCTGCCGGCGCAAAATCCGGCCGCAGCCGGTTGGCTTCCAGAGCAGCGGTTTTGGCGGCATTGGGATCGCTGTCGATCAGCGCCTGCGCCTTTGCGGTGAGCAGCACGGCGCGACGCCGGTGGGCGGCGTCGCGCTCGATCTGCCGCGTTGACTTCTGCGCCTCGACCAGTTTCAGCGCGCCGTCCCAGTCGCCGCGCCCGGTCAGGTCTTCCAGCGTCGATTCGGCGGCCCAGGCCAGT
>NZ_JAMYLP010000174.1:0-4694 GCF_040318085.1 Mesorhizobium sp. M1322 | reverse complement strand
CGGTCCAAGGCATCGTGATCTCCGTCGAATCTCAGCAATCCGACAGAATCACAACCTGCTGAAATCACTCACTCCTTTTTGGATCGGACACTTAGTAATTTTGAGTCGCGCGTGTGCGTCTCCATATCCCAAAGTAGAGGCGGCCAAAATTATAATAACCTGGATCAACGCCTGGTTGTAGCGAAACTGTCCCAATGAAGCCCCCAATCGTGATTCTCTCTGGCACAGTACATGAGCGCTCTGCAAGCAAAGAGTGGCAGTCCGAATGATGGCCGAAATGGCTGCCGAGATGCTCGGCGAGCTCAAGCCGGGCCTCGTCATGCTGCTGCTCCCGATATTTTCGGCGCCCTCGCAGCGGTGCACCTGGACCAGTCGGCGTTCCGGCCCCTCGGCAGGGCCATCCGCCAGCTCGAAAACATGACGTTGTGTGTCAAGTTTTATCATGGCATTTCAGCGGCTTGCCTCGAAAATTGACCAATTGATAAAAAAACAAAACGTGCTAGCCTTCGGCAAAACCACAAGAATGGGGAAGCGGAATGGCGACTGGTCATTTCAAGCAGGGCATTGCCGGCGGCCGGCTTTCGCCTGAACAATATGCGGATAATTTTTCCGACCTGCATCCGCCGCTCGATCAGCACGAGGCGCTGGTCGAGTCCGATCGCTGCTATTTCTGCTACGATGCGCCGTGCATGAACGCATGCCCGACCTCGATCGACATCCCGCTGTTCATCCGCCAGATCTCGACCGGCAATCCGATCGGCTCGGCCAAGACGATTTTCGACCAGAACATTTTGGGCGGCATGTGCGCCCGCGTCTGCCCGACCGAGACGCTGTGCGAAGAAGTCTGCGTGCGCGAAGTGGCGGAAGGCAAGCCGGTGCAGATCGGCCGCCTGCAGCGCTACGCCACCGATGTCGCCATGGCTGAGAATAAGCAGTTTTACCGGCGCGCCGCCCCGACCGGCAAGACGGTCGCCGTCGTCGGCGCCGGACCAGCCGGGCTTGCAGCCGCTCATCGGCTCGCACGCCATGGACATGACGTGACCATCCTGGAAGCCCGCCCGAAAGCCGGCGGCCTCAATGAGTACGGCATCGCCGCCTACAAGAGCATCGACAATTTCGCCCAGGCCGAGGTCGATTATGTCACGTCGATCGGCGGCATCGACATCCAGAACGGCAAGGCGCTCGGCCGCGACTACCAGCTGTCGGACCTGACCAGGAACTACGACGCGGTGTTCCTCGGCATGGGGCTTGGCGGCGTCAATGCGCTGCGCGCCGACGGCGAGGACGCGCAAGGCGTCACCAATGCGGTGGAGTTCATAGCGGAGCTTCGCCAGGCGAGCGATCTTGCCAGCCTGCCGGTCGGCCGGCGGGTCGTCGTCATCGGCGGCGGCATGACGGCGATCGACGCGGCGGTGCAATCGAAGCTGCTCGGCGCCGAAGAGGTGACGATCTGCTACCGGCGCGGGCAGGAGCACATGAACGCTTCCGAATTCGAGCAGGATCTGGCCGCCGCCAACGGCGTCATCATCCGTCACTGGCTGCAGCCGAAGCGGGTCATTGCCGAAGGCGGCAAGGTGTCGGGCATCGAACTCGAATACACGGCGATGGATGGCGACAAACTCGTCGGCACCGGCGAGCGGCTGACGCTTACCGCCGACCAGGTGTTCAAGGCGATCGGCCAGAATTTTGTCCCGGCTGCGCTCAACGGCAGCGGCGCCTTGCTTGCTTTGGAAGCCGGTCGCATCAGGGTCGATGCCGAAGGCCGCACCTCGCTGGCCAACGTCTGGGCCGGCGGCGACTGCATCTTTGGCGGCGACGACCTGACAGTCTCCGCCGTCGCACAGGGCCGCGACGCGGCCGAATCGATCCACCGGGCACTGACCTCGAACGGGAGGGCATGAGCATGGCAGACATCCGCAACAATTTCGTCGGCATCAAATCGCCGAATCCGTTTTGGCTGGCTTCGGCGCCGCCGACCGACAAGGCCTACAACGTCATCCGCGCCTTCAAGGCGGGCTGGGGCGGCGTGGTGTGGAAGACGCTGGGCGAGGAAGGCCCGCCGGTGGTCAACGTCAACGGCCCGCGCTACGGCGCGATCTGGGGCGCCGATCGCCGCCTGCTCGGCTTGAACAACATCGAGCTGATCACCGACCGCGACCTGCAGGTCAATCTGCGCGAGATCAAGCAGGTCAAGAAGGACTGGCCCGACCGCGCCATCGTCGTCTCGTTGATGGTGCCTTGCGAGGAACATGCGTGGAAGGCGATCCTGCCGGTGGTCGAGGAGACGGGGGCCGACGGCATCGAGCTCAATTTCGGCTGCCCGCACGGCATGTCGGAACGCGGCATGGGTGCCGCCGTCGGCCAGGTGCCGGAATACATCGAAATGGTGGTGCGCTGGTGCAAGGCCAACACCCGCATGCCTGTCATCACCAAGCTGACGCCCAACATCACCGATATACGCAAGCCGGCGCGTGCCGCCCTTGCTGGCGGCACCGATGCCGTCTCGCTGATCAACACCATCAATTCGATCACCGGCGTCAATCTCGATAGTTTCGCACCGGAGCCGACAATCGACGGCAAGGGTTCGCATGGCGGCTATTGCGGCCCGGCGGTGAAGCCGATCGCCATGAACATGGTGGCCGAAATCGCCCGCGATCCGGAAACGCATGGCCTGCCGATCTCCGGTATCGGCGGCATCACCACATGGCGCGACGCCGCCGAATTCATGGCGCTCGGCGCCGGCAATGTGCAAGTGTGCACGGCAGCGATGACCTATGGCTTCAAGATCGTGCAGGAGATGATCGCAGGCTTGGAAAACTGGATGGACGAGAAGGGCCATGCCTCGCTCGACGACATCGTCGGCCGCGCAACGCCCAACGTCACCGACTGGCAGTATCTCAACCTCAACTACGTCGCCAAGGCGCATATCGACCAGGAGGCCTGCATCAAATGCGGCCGCTGCCACATCGCCTGCGAGGACACTTCGCACCAGGCGATCACCAGCATGGTCGACGGCAAGAGGCATTTCGAGGTGATCGAGGCCGAATGCGTCGGCTGCAATCTCTGCGTCAATGTCTGCCCGGTCGAGAACTGCATCACCATGGAGCCGCTGGCGGCCGGCGTGATGGACCAGCGCACCGGCAGACCGGTGTCGCCGGTCTACGCCAACTGGACGACGCATCCGAACAACCCGATGGCCAAGGTGGCGGCGGAATAAGGGGCGGACGAGGATCGGCCTGTCTTATCTCTCACCACCGTCATACCGTGCGGGAGCGCTTTAGCAGTGCAGCCGTTGAGGTCGGCGCTGCCCCTCATCCGCCTGCCGGCACCTTCTCCCCGTAAACGGGGAGAAGCCCGCTGGCCGCGGCCTTGGCTCTCTATTCTGCAACGCTGGAGATTGGCGAAAAACTTCGATGCCGGCGTCTTTCTCCCCGTTCTACGGGGAGAAATGCCCGGCAGGGCAATGAGGGGCGGCGCCATCAATCGGATAAAATTGCTGGCAGGGCAGCCATCCCATCCAGGGTCGAGACTCTTAATTTCATATTGCAGATAAAATTTATCCACGATAAGATATGTCCATGAATTGGAGATCAGCACGATGAAGCTGGGCGAGGGCGTCGAAGCGGCCATCCACTGCGCCGCGATGCTTGCCGGCATGGAAGGCGCGGCGACTATGCCGGGTGCTGCCATGGCGGAAGCGTTCGGCCTGTCGCCGAGTTATCTCCTCAAGCATCTCAACGCGCTGACGGCGTCGGGCATCTTGGAATCGGTGCCCGGGCCATCGGGCGGTTACCGGCTGGCACGGTCGGCGGAGCGCATAACGCTGCTCGACATCGTGCTCGCCGTCGAAGGACGCGAACCGGCCTTCCGCTGCGGCGAAATCCGTCAGCGCGGGCCGGCCAGGCTCGATGCCTCGGTCTATGTCAAACCCTGCGGCATCAACGTCGCGATGCTGAAGGCCGAGCGCGCCTACCGCGCCGCTCTTGCCGAGGCCCGGCTGTCCGACATCGTTGCGGACTATATGAGCGACGCCGATCCGCGTTCAGTCGCCGCGAACTGCGCCTTTGTCGAGCGCCATCAGCGACCGCAGAAATCCAGTTCAACCAAGCAAACGTGAAAGGTAATGGCAATGAAGCAGAGGCTGCAATTCTTCGGCGCGGCGCCGGAAATCATGAAAGCGGTGTCGGCGCTCAACAAGGCGGTCGACGAGTGCGGGCTGGAGGCAAGCCTGCTGCATCTGATCAAGTTGCGTGCGTCGCAGATCAACGGCTGTTCGTATTGCGTCGAGATGCACAGCCGCGAGGCGCGCCGTGATGGCGAGACCGAGCAGCGGCTCTATCTCGTCTCCGCCTGGAAGGAATCGCCGCTGTTTTCCGAGCGTGAGCGCGCTGCCTTGGCCTGGACCGAGGCGGTAACGAAGATCGCGGACAGCGGCGTGCCGGACGATCTCTATGCAAAAACGGTCCAACACTTCTCGGAAGAGGAACTGGTCAAGCTGTCCGTCGCGATCGGCATGATCAACACCTGGAACCGGCTCTGCGTTCCCTTCCACGCCATTCATCCAGTACCGGGGGGCCCGGCCCCCCCGGGACCCCGGGAGCTCGCGGGCGGGGCCCCGCGCGCCGCGCGGCGGCGCGGGGTGTGGGGGTTAGAGAGGTCGGAGGAATAGATAGTGAATGGTGTATGGGGTGGCG
>NZ_JAMYLP010000173.1:0-4742 GCF_040318085.1 Mesorhizobium sp. M1322 | reverse complement strand
TGCCCCGCAAACCGGGCCAATGTGGCTCGATTGCGGTTCAAAAAACGCCCCACGCGCCATCTGCGCCAAACTTCGGCTCCCGTGCAAAGCCCTCCACTTGCTTGCAAAACGGTTGGCTTGAATGCCGGTTTCCGTCTCAAGGACGAGCGGGCAACGCGCAGCCCGACAGGGTTCTTGCGAAAAATTTCGCCAGGCCGACTCCGGCGAACGCCGAATGAGAGCTTAGTGGCGCTTGGCTTGCACCAGATAGGCGTCGATGTCGGTCTCGCCGAGCCACTTCGCCGCTTCCAGCCGGTGCAGGCCTTCGACCAGGATATGGCGCTTGCCGTCATGGCGCACCTGGATCGGCGTCTTCATGCCGTTTTCCAGAATGTCCTCGGCCAGATGCCGGACGGTCTCGGGATGCAGCGTCTTCTTGCGCGCGGTCGGCACGTAGATGTCGTCAACCCTGACCTTTTGCACTCTCAGCATGTCGGCTCCCGTGGCGGAAAAGGCCGCCCTTTGTGAGATAATCTGTTTGGCAGGCAAGGCCAAGGCCCGCTGTCAGCCATCGCTGGCCCGATCGTTTCCAATTGACGGTTGGCCGGCAGATGGTCGAAATGACGCGTTCGACCCTTCACAGGCGTTCATGACCAAGCTTCCTACCGAATTCCCCGATTTCGGCCTGACGCCCCACCAGCGCCGGCAAGCGGTGCGTGGCCATTATTACGAATGGCCGGGGATGGATGGCGAACGCGGCGAGATCTGGTGCTACAGTGACCGTTTCTCATATCGCCAGGGCGAGACAGTGGTGCTGCATGTCAGCTCGACAGCGTCCAGCTTCAGCATGTCGATCGTCCGCGACGGTGGCGCCGAGACGCAGGTTTTCGAGAAAGCCGGGAGCGCGGCGCGCTGGCAGGATACACCCGACCAATGTTCGGTTGTGGGCTGCGGCTGGGACGCGTCGTTTGAATTTCGCGTCGGCGACGACTGGCCGTCCGGAGCCTACCGCGCCACGCTGACGGCGGACGGCCGCAACGGCAAGCCGATCCGCTGCCACCATCTTTTTATCGTTGCCCCGCAGCCCGGCAAGAAACGGGGGCGTGTGCTGCAGGTTGCCGCCACCGGCACCTGGCTTGCCTACAACACTTGGGGCGGCTCCAATCATTACGAAGGCATCACTGGCCCGAACCGCGACCAGTATGCCCCAATGGTGTCGACGCAGCGGCCATGGTGCCGCGGCTTTGTCGTTCTGCCGAAAGAGGCGCCGCGCGTGCCGCTCGAGGTCGCCGTGCCGCCCAAGACCATGCCGCGCTATCCGCATATGGAATGGGCTTTCGCCACCGGCCATTCGAAGAAATACGCCTCGTCCGGCTGGGCAAGCTATGACAGCCACTTCTTTCGTTTTGCCGAGCGCGCCGGCTATGCCGTCGACCTAGCCAGCCAGCACGAACTGCATTTCTCGCCCGAAATCCTCGACGGCTATGACTGCGTCGTCTTTGTCGGACATGACGAATACTGGACCTGGGAGATGCGCGACGCGGTCGACGCCTACGTCGAGCGCGGCGGCCATGCGGCGCGCTTCGCCGGCAATTTCATGTGGCAGACGCGGCTGGAGGACGAGGGCCGCCGGCAGGTCTGCTACAAATACCGCGCCCGCGCCGAGGATCCGGCATACCGGGGCGGCAATGTGACCCGCGCCACCAATTCATGGGAAGCACCTGAAATCGGCCGGCCGGGTGCCGCGACCTTCGGGCTCAATGCGACCAAGGGCCTCTACGCTGGCTGGGGCGGTTGCGCGCCGCGCGGCGTGCGCGGCTTTCCGGTCTACCGGCCGGAGCATTGGGCGTTCGCCGGCACAGGTATTTATTACGGCGACCTGCTCGGCGCCGACAGCCATGTCTATGGCTACGAGGTCGACGGGCTCGACTTTGAGATCCGCGGCGGCCTGCCCTACCCCACGCCCGACAGCGGCGCGCCGGATGGGCTGCAAATCCTTGCGGTCGGCATGGCTACCCAAGTCGAGGAGAGCGCCGACATCGCGTTCGAGGACCGGTTTCTAGGCGATGCCGATGGCCGCTTTTCCGCCGAGACGCTGTTCGGCGAGGCGAGCAACGCCAATCTCGACAAGGTCAAGCGCGGCAACGGCATGGTCGTCAACTTTCAGCGCGGCAGGGGCGAGGTGTTTCACGCCGGAAGCTGCGAATGGGTCGCCGGCCTGCTAAGGCAGGACGCGATGGTTGAGCGCGTCACCAAAAATGTTCTCGACCGCTACCTCGGAAAGTCCTGACATGCTGAAGTCCCAGACCCCTGCCCCGAACACCCGCCCACCGTCGCATCTGTTCTATTTGTCCAGCTTGCGCCGACCGCTGGTCGATCGCGCCGAAGGCATCTACATCTGGACGCAGGATGGCCGCCGCTTCATCGACGGATCGAGCGGACCGATGGTCGCCAATATCGGTCATTCCAATCGCAACGTGCTCGATGCGATGAAGCGGCAGATGGACCGCGTCACCTTCGCCTACCGGCTGCATTTCGAAAACGAGCCGGCCGAGGAGCTGGCGCGGGAATTGGCCGGAAAACTTCCCGAAGGCATGGACCGCATCTTTTTCGTCTCGGGCGGCTCGGAAGCGACGGAATCCTGCATTAAGCTCGCCCGGCAGTGGGCCGTGGCGACAGGCCAGCCCAGGCGCTGGAAGGTGATCACCCGCTTTCCCTCCTATCATGGCGGCACGCTTGGTTCGCTGTCCATCACCGGCGACGACGCCCTGGCCGAAACTTTTGCGCCGATGATGCAGGTCATGCCGACGGTGCCGGCGCCGGCCGCCTGGCGCGACCGCGATAATCTCTCGATGGAACAGCGCGGCATCCGCTACGCCGACATGCTGGAGGAGAAGATCCTCGCCGAAGGACCGGAAAGCGTGCTCGCCTTCATCATGGAGCCGGTCGGCGGCGCTGCCACATCGGCGCTGGTGGCGCCGGCCAGCTACTATCCTCGCATCCGCGAAATCTGCGACCGCTACGGCATTCTGCTCATCCACGACGAAGTGATGAGCGGTGCGGGCCGCACCGGAAAATTCCTTGGTGGCGACCATTGGAACTGCAAGCCCGACATTATCGCACTGTCGAAGGGACTGGGCTCTGGCTATGCGCCGCTCGGCGCGCTGGCCGCACCGATGCGGCTGGTGCAGCCGCTGCTCGCCTCCGGAGGCTTCCAGCATGGCCATACCTACGCCGGCAATCCGCTCGCCTGCGCCGCCGGGCTCGCCGTGCTCGGCGAAATGGACCGCCTCGACCTGATCGCCAATGCGGCTGACATGGGCGATATTTTGATGGCCGAATTGAAGGGGTTGGCCAAGCGGTTTCCGTTTATCGCAGACGTACGTGGCAAGGGCCTGCTCCTAGGTGCCGAGATGGTCGCCGACCCCGATACGCTGAGGCCGATCGCTCCAGCGAAGAAAGCCACCCAGCGCCTGCTCGACCTCGCCTATGAGCGCGGCCTGATCATCTATGGCCGAAAGGTAAAGGGCGGCGTCGACGGCGACAATTTCATGGTGGCGCCGCCGATGATCGTCACCCGAGAGCAGATCGGCGAGATCGTCGCCATCATCGCTGACTCGCTGGAGGTGCTGGCCGGCGAGCTCGACCTGCCGGTCGAAGGCTAAAATGGCGCCGCGAAAAGTCATCATCACCTGCGCCGTCACCGGGTCGGTGCACACGCCGTCGATGTCGCCGCATCTGCCGGTGACGCCGGACCAGATCGCCGCAGAGGCGATTGCCGCCGCCGAAGCCGGCGCGTCGATCCTGCATCTTCACGCCCGCGATCCCGGTGACGGGCGGCCAACCGCCGATCCCGATGTGTTCATGCAGTTCCTGCCGCGTATCAAGCAGGCGACCGATGCGGTCATCAACATCACCACCGGCGGCTCCTCGCTGATGACGCTCGACCAACGTCTAGCTGCACCGCTCAGGGCCGAGCCCGAAATGTGCTCACTCAATATGGGCTCGATGAATTTCGCGCTGTTCCAGATGCTCGACCGGCCAAGGCAATGGCAGCACGAGTGGGAGCCAAAGCTGCTTGAGGCAACCCGCGACACGATCTTCAAGAACACGTTTGCCGACATGGAGACCGTGCTCGAAAGACTTGGAAAGGGCTGCGGCACACGCTTCGAATTCGAATGCTACGATGTCGGCCACCTCTATTCGCTGGCGCATTTTCGCGACCGCGGGCTGGTATCGGGACCTCTGTTCATTCAGTTCGTGTTCGGCATACTGGGTGGCATCGGCGCCGATCCCGACAATCTGGTCCATATGAAGCGCATCGCCGACAAACTGTTCGGCGACAGCTACCAGTTTTCGGTTCTGGCCGCCGGGCGCCACCAGATGCCGATGATCTCGATTGCGGCGGCGATGGGCGGCAATGTTCGTGTTGGGCTGGAGGACAGCCTCTATGACGGCCTCCAGCTGGCAAAGTCCAATGCCGACCAGGTGCGCCGTATCCGCAACGTGCTCGACGGGCTGTCGCTGGATGTCGCCACGCCCACTGAGGCACGCGAGATGCTGGCGCTCAAAGGCGGCGATAGGGTAGCGTTCTGAGACGATGATTTGAGATGCTTGCGTTCCGTCCCACCCCCCTCTGGCCTGCCGGCCATCTCCCCCGCAAGGGGGGAGATTGGCAGCTTCGCCGCTGGGCCCATCGTTGCATCGTTGGTGATTGGCGAAAGCATTCGTGTCTTCCGATCTCCCCCCTTGCGGGGGAGATG
>NZ_JAMYLP010000172.1:0-4811 GCF_040318085.1 Mesorhizobium sp. M1322 | reverse complement strand
CGGGCGCCCCCGCGCCGGCTCCCACACCCCCCCCGCCGCCCCCCCCCCCGCCACCCCCCCCGGCCCCCCCCCCCCCCCCACCCTCCCCCCCCCCCCCCCCCCCGCCCGCCCCGCCCCCCCCCCCCCCGCTTCAGTTCTCGTTGTTATGCGTGTCGTTGTCCCAAAACCGCTGTGCACTTTTGGGCGACATGGATCAAGCCTGACCAGCCGCGTTGCGTGCGCATGGATCGAACGGTGCGAGGAGAGGCGGAAAGAACCGCAGCAAGAACAACCGCGATCGGTGAGCTATTCGTTGCTTTGTGACGGCAGTTACGCTATTGGTTTGGGTATGGTGCTGATTGCGCCAACGACCCGCCGCCGAGGCGGGTTTTTTGTGTCGGGTTTCGGCGCTATCCTTCGCAAACTCCTAATCTTCCGCCTTTCCTTCCCCCCTTGCCATACATATATTCGCGGCGGTTCGCGACACGAAACAGATGCCGAAGCGGGAGGCCCCTATGGCGACATTGCAGAATTTCGATGCCGAAATTGCCAAGACCAAGCAGGTTGTGCAGGACATGCGCACGAAAATCGAGCAGTCCGGCACCGTGCTCGACACGCTCGCCAAGACCGACAAGAAGATCGGCGACGCCAATTTCGACCTCGAGAACGCCCGCATCGAGGATGTGCTGAAGCAGCAGAAGGTGATGGAAGGCAACATCGCCGACCTGATCATCGGGCTGGAGGATGCCACCAACGTCTTCGGCGCGGAATTCGAGAGCATGAAGAACTACACCGGCTGGGAAAGCTTCGTCGGCATATTTTCCGACCAGAGCAAGCAGCGCATGCGCACCGACCGTGTCCGCAACATGTCGCTGGCCGGCAATCTGCAGGAGCTGCTGGCGAAATCCGACACCATTGTCGGCATCCTCAAGGCGCAGAAGCAAATCCTCGACCAGCGTTACAAGACCTCCGAGGCCAGTCTGTCGCAGGTGATCGAGCGCCGCAAGGCAACCATGTCCAATCTGGAGACCGTGCAGAAGCGCATCGAGGAGCTCAATCCGATGCTGCTCGACATCGAGAACAAGATCGCCGCCTCGACCAGCCAGAAGGAGCGCACGCAGCTTGAGGGCGAGCGTTCGAAACTGGCCACGGAATACAACGAGAAGCAGGCCAAGGAGCAGGAGCTGCTGGCCGAAAGCCAGACGCTGGAGCGCTACACCTCGATGTTCCAGACCTTCGTCGATTCGCTCAACAACCAGATCGCCGCGCAGTCGACGCTGATCAACAAGCTGACCATCGATACCGAGCAGCGCATCGTGCTCTACAAGGCGCTGGAAGATTCGCTGAAGACCGCCGCCCAGCAGGACGTCGCCCACAAGATCAACACGCTGGGCAGCCAGGTCGACAACACCGCCGAGGAAACCATGGCCGGCATCGGCGCGGCCTCGCAGAAGCACATCGGCGATCTCCTCGAAATGCACGAGAAGAACATGGTGGCGACCGCCGATATCCAGCGCCGCAAGAAGCTGGCCGACGATGCCTTCGCCCGCCGCTTCGACGATGTGATGAAGAAGCACAATTCGGCCAATTACGTGCAGCCGTAATTTGCTGCACGTGCACTGCTCCCAAGGGCTGGCTGCATGACCCCCGAAAACGAAGCGGCAACGCGTTATTTCTCGGCGATCACGGCGGCACTTAGCGGCCTCGAAGTGTTCATGCGAGACGATCGCTCGCCGCTCTACCGGCACGGCATCGTCGCCAAGATCGTCGCCGAGTACATTGCACGGCTCGACAACTCGTTTTCCTGCTGGCGCAACCGGCTGGGTTTCATGGAGACGTTCCGAATTTCGCGCGCTGAAAGCGGCTTTCCGGTCTTCCAGAACGTGCTCGAGCTGGAGAACGATCGCCGCCAGGCCGATACGCGTCTCGCCAACATACCGCTGGCAGACGAGTTGCGCGAGGAAATGGCCGACTTCATCCTGCGCCACAAGGAATTCCCCGAGGCGCTGCAGAAGTCGATGGCCGAGCGGCTCTACCTGGAAGGCGTCAGGAGCGAGACGACCTTCGGGCCGTTCACATTAGCGCAGACGGCAAAGGTCTCGGTCAATCCGAAGACCGGGCGGCCTTACTACCTCGTCCATTGGGCGGCCTTCGACGGCAGCGCCAACCTGCCGCTGGTCTACATGGTGACAGTCGAGGATTCTTCCGAAGAGATGATCGGGCAGCTTGTCGACCGCAACGGCAAGCTCAACGACAAGGTCGACATTCCGCTCCCCGTGGAAGGCCTGCTCAATCCCGAGCTTGCCCATCGCTTCGACGACTTCACCGAGAAGAATTCCGCCTATTCGCTGTCGCCGGCGACGATCGCCGTCAACCTCGACAAGGATTTCGAGCAACTCCACCCCAAGCAGCTGCGCCGCGTCGTGCTCGGCCCGTTCTATTCGGCCGGGATCACCGACAACAATTCGACGGTGAGCGACGTTCTGGACAAGGTGCGCAAGCCGGAAAACGCCTGGCTGCTGACCTGGACCATCCAGGAGGTCTACTCCAAGGCCGAAAAGCCGGGCCGTAAGGGTCTGTTTTCGAGCGAGAAGACGACGCAGGAATTCTTCATCGACACCGACGATCTTGAGGCGGCGCGGCAAGGCGTGTCGAGCTACGAGAAGCATGCGCTGATCCCGCATGAGGCCTATCAGGCGCTCTACGCCGCCGGCGAGGCGCAGAAGATCTTTTCCGGCTACAAGGTCCACATCCTGTCCAAAGGACAGGTCATCAGTGACGTCTGACCGTCAAACCGCGGAGCATCCTTCATGGACACCGGCCTGACCACGATTTCGGAAGCGGCAATCGAAAAGCATCGCGCCACGGCGCAGAGCTTCATCACCCGCATCGTCGTGCTGGAGGATCCGACGCGGGAATCCGGTACCGCACTGGCTGGCACCAACCGCCGCTTCGTCTCGACCGTCTCGGCCGGCTCGGTGCGCCGCACCCGCGAAGTCGACCTTTCGAAAACGGTAGCCGCCGTCCATCCCGACGACCAGTTGCTGAGCATTGCACAGCACATGCTGCTGTTTCGCACCCGGCGCGGGCTGGCGATCGCGCTGGCCATCGCTGATGTCTTCGCCGAAGGCTCAGATCTCGAGAGCCTGAAGGCGAAAAACGCCCGCGCCCCGCTCGAAGGCGACGAGGCCGCCACCTTCAAGAAGCTGCTGTCGGCTTCGGCCTATATTTCGGCCTTCAGCCTCGCCTCGTATTTGTTTCAGCTGATCGACAGCGACGGCGAGGCGCCGAACGACACGGCCGAGCCGGACTTCTTGTTCGACACGCCGCAGGACGCGGTGAAGTCGATTGTTGCCGGCCTCGACAGGGCGATATCAGGCGCGAAGGACGACGCCGACCTGATGACCCGGGCGCGCGCCTTCGCCCGTGTCGCCATTGACGGGCTTTTGGCGCGAAAGGGCCGCTTCGACGGCATCGGTCCGTTCGAGAACGCGCATATCCGCATCGACGTCGACGACTTCACCCTTGACGGCTTCGACGTCGCACCGGGCAAGCGGTCTACGCCGCTGGTGATGACCTTCAAGAAGCCCGAAGAGGTCGTCGGCAACCACATCGCCAAGTACCAGTCGGTCAAGCTCGCCAAGATGCTGATGGCTTACGATTTCGAGCGCGAGCTGAACCCGTTCGTCGAGCTCGGTGGCTTCCTGTTCACCTTCATCGGCGACGGCGCGCCGGGCACCGGCAAGACGACGCTGATCCAGATGATCGCCGGTCTCGTCAACGGCTACTGCCAGGTCGCCGGCTATCCCTTCGCCTACGAGAATTTCGGCGTCGACCAGATCTCCTCCTACCAGGGCAAATCGGGCCAGAACTGCCGCCAGTTCATCAACAATGTGCTGAACCCGCGCGTCATCGGCTTCGGCACCATCGACGACATCGATCAGGTGGCGGCGCGCCGCTCCGACGATCGCGCCTCGGCCGGCCAGCAGGAAATCACCGGTGTCCTGATGGACGCGTTCGCGGGTGCCGGCACCGTGGTGCGCGGCAACTGCTCCTTCGGCATGTTCTCCAACTATCCCGAAAACGTTGACGATGCGCTGCGTCAGCGCGCCGGCGCCCGCTGGCTGGTCGATGGGCCGCAAACGCGCGACGACTACATCGACATCTTCGTGCTGCTCGCCGGCAAGAACCACAAGATCCCGCTCGGCGACCACAAGCTCTACGCCGCCCAGGAAATCCAGCGCGCGGTGATGGAAGCCTATGAAGAGCATGAAAAGCCTAAGGAGGACGGGCTGATGAAGGTCTATGACCGCTACATGAAGGAGAACGGCGCACCGAAATCGATGGCCGACATCGGCACCTATCTGCACATGATCAAGGAGGCCGAACCGCGCTTCACCGGCCGCGCGATCAAGAACGTCACCGACGCGATCAAGATGCGCGCCATGGACATCGAGCTGCCGGACGAATGGTTCGAGAAGCCGGAAGTCTTCATGCACAAGAGCTACGACGACAAGAAGGCGATGATCGAGGAACTGCGCGGGCCGTTCTCGATGGACATGGTGATGCAGGAGGTCAACCGCTACGCCGACTCGGAGTTCCGCTATTCCGACAAGTCCGACGACGCGGCGGTGACCAAGATGATCCGCGACACCCGCCTGCGCGACCGCGCGGTGCGCGAGATCGAGGAGCTGAAGGCCAAGGGGAACTGGAATGCGTGAGCCTGGCGCTTCTCCCTTCTCCCCGTTTACGGCAGGGCTGTCCGGGGAAAGTTTTGAGTGAATCGAAATGCCACATGTGCATGCCCCGTAAAACGGGTTTTGTCCGTCTTC
>NZ_JAMYLP010000171.1:0-4891 GCF_040318085.1 Mesorhizobium sp. M1322 | reverse complement strand
CCCCCCCGCCGGCCGCCGCCTTCCCCCCGCGCCCCCCTACTGCTCCCGCCGGTTCTTGAACCCAAACCCTAACAACAAGCATCCCCGCCGCCCGGGCGGGCCCCGCCGCCCCCCGCTTTAGGTGAAGCCGATGAAATCGTCGGGCGCGGCGCGGCCCATTTCTTCTTCCCAATGGCGGCGGCAGAGCGAGATATAGACATCCTTGCCGATCGCCACCTGTTCGCCCTGTCTCGCCACCTTGCCGTCGGCGCCGAGGCGCACGACCATCGTCGCCTTGCGGCCACAGCGGCAGATGGTGCGCACCTCGCGCAGATCGTCGGATATCGCCAGAAGCGCGCGCGAGCCGGAAAACAGCTTGCCCTGGAAATCCGTGCGCAGGCCGTAGCACATCACCGGGATATCAAGCCGGTCGGCGATGCGGGCAAGCTGCCACGCCTGCTCCTCCTCGAGGAACTGCGCCTCGTCGACGAAGACGCAATGCACGGTCGTATGATCGTGATGCTCGGCGACCCTGGCGAACAGGTCGTCGCCGTCGCGGAACATCTCGGCTTCCGTCTCCAGGCCGATGCGCGACGAGATCAGCCCGGTGTCGCCCTTGCGGTAGTGGCCGGCGACGAACAGCATCGTCGTCATGCCGCGCTCGCGGTAATTGTACGAAGCCTGCAGCAGCATCGTCGTCTTGCCGGCATTCATCGTCGCGTAGTGGAAGTACAGCTTGGCCATGCCGCCTTTTAAGCCGAGTTGTCCCGGCGCGGGGAGGGGGCGTCCCTACATTCCACCAGGAAAGCGGCGAACGTGTCGCTGATCGGCCAGCCCGCGCCGTTGATCGCGATTGTCTTATCGCTTGAAACCGCACCAGAATGGTGTTTGGCTGACGAAACAAGGCGGAGACAATACCGCAACTTCGCTTCGCCGATAGATCACAATGGGAGAATACATAATGTCGCGTATGAAACTATTCGCCGCCGGCTTCGGTCTGGCGGCATTTCTTTCCGTGGGCGGCGCACTCGCGGCCGAGCCGGAAAGCTGCAAGCCGGTGCGTTTTGCCGATGTCGGCTGGACCGACATCACCGCCACCACCGCTACCGCCAGCGTCATCCTCGAAGCGCTCGGCTACGAACCCGACGTGCAGGTGCTGTCGGTTCCGGTCACCTACACCTCGCTGAAGAACAAGGACGTCGACGTCTTCCTCGGCAATTGGATGCCGACCATGGAAGCCGACATAAAGCCCTATCTCGAAGACAAGTCGGTCGAGACGGTCGTGACCAACCTCGAAGGCGCCAAGTATACGCTCGCCGTGCCGCAGCATACCTATGACGCCGGTCTCAAGGATTTCGCTGATATCGCCAAGTTCAAGGACAAGCTCGACAACAAGATTTACGGCATCGAAGCCGGCAATGACGGCAACCGCCTGATCCTCGACATGATCGCCGCCGACAAGTTCGGCCTGAAGGACTTCGAGCTCGTCGAAAGCTCGGAGGCCGGCATGCTGTCGGCGGTGCAGAAGGCGGCCGCATCGGGCGAAGACGTGGTCTTCCTCGGCTGGGAGCCGCATCCGATGAACGCCAACATCAAGATGACCTATCTGTCGGGCGGCGACGAGGTGTTCGGCCCGAATTTCGGCGGCGCGACCGTCGCCACCAATGTCCGGGCCGGCTACACCACCGAATGCCCGAACGTCGGCGCGCTGCTCAAGAACATGGTGTTCTCGCTCAAGATGGAAAACGAGATCATGGGTGCGATCCTCAATGATGGCGCCGACCCGAAGGCCGCGGCTACCGAATGGCTCAAGGCAAATCCGGACGCGATTACGCCATGGCTCGCCGGTGTGACGACCTTCGACGGCGGCGACGCCGCGGCCGCCGTGAAAACCGCGCTGGGTTCGTAGCAGATTTATACCCTCCCCCTTATGGGGAGGGTCGGCGCGGCACGGGCCGCAGTGGGGGTGGTGCAGAACGGAGCATAACCGTGACCACCCCACCCCGCTCCGCTGAGCGGTTCGACCCACCCCGCCAGGGGAGGGTGAAGAAAATGAGGGGACATTTGCCATGGATCCGGTTTCGCAACTGATTTCGAGCTTCAAGATCCCGATCGGGCGGTGGGGCAAGACCTTCTTCGACTTTCTGACCACCAATTTCGAGTGGTTTTTCGACAGTATCGCCGACGGGCTCACCGTCGTTCTGGACGGGCTGGTTGATCTTTTGCTGCTCATCCCGCCGGTTCTCCTGGTTGCCGCCATAGCCGGGCTTGCCTGGTACCTGCAGAAATCATGGAAGCTGGCACTTGCCGTCGCGCTCGGCCTCCTCTTCATCGTCAACCAGGATCTCTGGCAGGAAACCGTCGAGACGCTGGTGTTGGTCGTGGGCGCCGCTGCGGCCTCCATGGCCATCGGCGTGCCGATCGGCATCTGGGCGGCGCACAACGAGCGTGGCTACCGCTATCTCCAGCCAATCCTCGACCTGATGCAGACGATGCCGACCTTCGTCTACCTCATCCCGGTGCTCATTCTCTTCGGCCTCGGCATCGCTCCCGGCCTCATCGTCACCGTCATCTTCGCCGCTCCCGCGCCGATCCGCCTGACGCATCTCGGCATCACCTCGGTGCCGAAACCGATGATCGAGGCCGGCGAGGCCTTCGGCGCGACAAAACGCCAGCTCCTGTGGAAAGTAGAGCTACCGGCGGCGCTGCCGACCATCATGGCGGGGCTGACGCAGTGCATCATGCTCTGCCTCTCCATGGTCGTGATCGCTGCGCTCATCGGCGCCAACGGCCTTGGCAAGCCGGTGGTGCGCGCGCTGAACTCGGTCAACATCCCGCTCGGGCTCGAAGCCGGCCTCGCCATCGTCGTGCTCGCCATCATCCTCGACCGCATCAGCCGCATCGGCACGGGAGCCGCCAAATGAGCGCTGCGGTCGATTTCAAGAATGTCGACATCGTCTTCGGCGCGGCGCGCAAGGAAGCGCTGGCGCTCGTAGACAGGGGCGCGACGCGTCAGGAAATCCTGGAAAAGACCGGCGCCGTGCTCGGCTGCGCCGGCGCCAATTTGACCGTCAACGAGGGCGAGATTTCCGTCCTGATGGGCCTCTCCGGCTCCGGCAAATCGACGCTGCTCCGCGCCGTCAACTTGCTCAACGTGCCGGCGCGCGGCAACGTCATGGTCAAGGACGGCGACCGCATGGTCGATGTCGCGACCTGCGACGCCGCCACGCTGCGCCACATCCGACAGACGCGGGTCGCCATGGTGTTCCAGCAGTTCGGCCTTCTGCCTTGGCGCACCGTAGCGGAAAATGTCGGCTTCGGCCTCGAGCTTTCCGGCGTGCCCGAAGCCGAGCGCAAGGCGCGCGTGGCACGCCAGTTGAAGCTCGTCGGCCTCGACCAGTGGGCGTCGAAATACGCCCATGAGCTTTCCGGCGGCATGCAGCAGCGCGTCGGGCTGGCGCGGGCGTTTGCCACCGAAGCGCCGATCCTGCTGATGGACGAGCCGTTCTCGGCGCTCGACCCGCTGATCCGGACCAAGCTGCAGGACGAGCTGCTGCAGCTGCAGGCCGAGCTGAAGAAGACCATCATCTTCGTCAGCCACGATCTCGAGGAAGCGCTGAAGATCGGCAGCCATATCACCATCATGGAAGGCGGGCGCATCGTGCAGACCGGCGCGCCGGAAGACATCGTGCTGCGCCCCGCCAACGACTATGTCCGCGACTTCATCGCCAATGTGAATCCGCTCTCGGTGCTGACTGCCTGGAACGTGATGCGCGACCGCCGCGACCTCGACCACGGCGAGGACGGCTGGGTGTGGCTCGACCGCCGCAAGACGACGCGTTTCAAGATCGACGAGCACGGGCTGGTGGCGGCGGCTGAGCGCGACGGCAAGCCGGCGTTCTGGGTGTCCTGCGCCGATGTCGAGGCGCAGCCGGAGGAGACGACGCAGGTATTCTGGGCCAATCCCGGCACCTCGCTGAAGACGGTGATGCTGGCCATGCACCGCTCGCAGACCGCACCGGTGGCGCTGTTCGACGACCAGTCGCGCTTCGTCGGCGCCATCGGCATAAGGGACGTGCTGTCGGCGGTGTT
Source organism: Mesorhizobium sp. M1322 (assembly GCF_040318085.1). Taxonomy (NCBI): domain Bacteria; kingdom Pseudomonadati; phylum Pseudomonadota; class Alphaproteobacteria; order Hyphomicrobiales; family Phyllobacteriaceae; genus Mesorhizobium; species Mesorhizobium sp. M1322. Next base: position 820 of record NZ_JAMYLP010000171.1, on the reverse strand, counting down.
GCGGCGGTAGCTATTTCTAAACGAAACGGCCCGTATCGTTTCTTCGCGGTCTGCGCGGCTTGGCGGCGGTCCCATATAGGCACGGACTTGTGAACGGTCGCGCCCGCCGGGACGGCGGTTTGTAAGCGGCTCAAAATGGACGACCGCTTTTGCCTATGTCAGAATAGACGCGAAATTCTTGCGCGCAGTTGCCGGTTCAGATGCCTGAGATCGTCACCAAACCCCGCACCAAGACGAAGCCGCAAATCGAACGGCCGAAGCTCTATAAGGTCATCCTCCTCAATGACGATTTCACGCCGCGCGAGTTCGTGGTGACGGTGCTCAAGGGCGAATTCAAGCTGAACGAAGACCAGGCGCGGCGGGTGATGATCACCGCGCACCAGCGCGGCGTCTGCGTCGTCGCCGTCTTCACCAGGGACGTCGCCGAGACCAAGGCAACACGGGCGACCGACGCCGGCAAGGCCAAGGGCTACCCGCTGATGTTCACGACGGAACCGGAGGAGTAGTGCTCCTCCCTGGCCTTGGCTCCCCGTCTGTGCCGTTAACAATTGGCGAAACCAATTCGCGACCGCGTCTTTCTCCCCGTCACTAATACGGGGAGAAATGTCCGGCAGGACAATGAGGGGCGGTGCCGGGGTGCCAATATCACCTTAGATTGCTCGTGGAGGTTGCTAATCACTTCAGGCTGGCGCCGCCCCTCATCCGCCTGCCGGCACCTTCTCCCCGTGAACGCAGGGCTGTCCGGGGAAAGTTTTGAGTGAATCGAAATGCCACATGTGCATGCCCCGTAAAACGGGTTTTGTCCGTCTTCTCTCTGGTT
>NZ_JAMYLP010000170.1:0-5007 GCF_040318085.1 Mesorhizobium sp. M1322 | reverse complement strand
GCCGCGACCGCATCTGTTCCCAAACTGGTTCAGCCGGCAATCTGCGCCGCCTCGTTGACTGCGATCGATATTGCCGAAAGAGGCGCCGATCTCCCGTCAACGCCTGCATGTACACAACCGGCAACTGCGGGACGGCCCATCGGCACTCGATTTCGGCCCGGGATCGATCACCCGATTTCCGGTTCTGGTCGGAGAGGCGCAGACGACGAGTCTCACTTGCCGCGGACGTCGCCGTGGAAGCCGATAAAAGGCGAAGGTCTCCTCAATCCTCTCGTCGACCCGATCAAGGAGTATCGGATAACGACTTGGCGCTAATTTTACGGGCAACTTGCTCAAGTGCTGGCCACATAGGTGCAACTCGGCCTGTGGCGCTTGTGGCGCTTCCTCCGTGCCGTGCGCGGTTCGAGCAGACGGAGAGCAAGTTTGCCCGCAAGACTTCCACGCCCCACGCACTTCGTCCACGGCTGACGGCCGCTGAAATGACGACGAGCGCCACGAATGCGGCGTAAAACCGAATGTCTGAACCCCGCCGGGTTTGCCGGAAGCTATTTCGTTTGACTCACGCCGCCATGGCCGACTCGTGGAGCATGGCGTCAGCGGTTATCGGCTTCCACCAGGGCGATCACCGCCCGGCCTGAGGGTTCGCCAGTGTCTCTCGGTTAGCCACCGGGGCTTGGCACCGGTGATACGAGCACTGAATATCCTGCTAAGTACGGCAGGAAGAAGCGAGACGAGGAGAAATCTATGAAAAACAGGAACGATGTTCATCCGGCCGACGGGTATGATGTGGTCGGCTCGACCGCAACGAACGTGGCGGATGGCTTTACATTGGTAGCAGTTGGCGACCTCATCGTGTCACGGGCGGTGACCAAATCTCAGGATCTTGCTTTTGGCGAGGTAGTCAAGATCCTTCATGATGCTGACGTCACGTTTGGCAACCTGGAAGTCAACATCTTTGATATCCGATCGTTCAATGGACACCCGCAGGCTGAATATGGCGGTGCCTATCACCTCAGCCTGCCGGAGGTCGGACCTGATTTGAAGGGGATGGGATTCAACCTCCTAGGCCGCGCAAACAACCATTCGCTTGACTGGGGCGTTGAAGGCATGCGCGAGACGAGCCGAGTGCTCGATCAAAACGGAATCATCCATGCAGGGGTGGGCGAGAATCTCGCACAAGCCGGCGCCGCGCGCTTCTTCGAGACCGCACGCGGTCGCGTGGCGTTGGTGTCGTGTGCTTCAACATTCAAGCCGATGGGCCGTGCGGGAGATCCGGCTGGCGAAGCGCCAGGCAGACCGGGACTTAACGCCCTTCGTTTGGCGCAAAGCATCGTGGTTTCCCCCGAAATGCTCGAGAATGTGAGGCTAATAGCTGCTGCCTTGCCTACCGACTTCCCCGTACCCGAAGATCCGAATAAGGTCGTGCTCGCCGGAACGACATTTAAAAGAGGCGCCAAGCTCGGATACAGCTTCGAACCAGATGCGCGCGATGTGGCGGACATTTTACGGAACGTCCGTCGGGGCAAGCAGTTCTCCGATTTCTGCATTGTCACGAACCACGGCCACGAGCCTGGGAATTGGAGTCAGGAGCCGCCGGATTACGAACCATCGTTTGCGCATAAGCTAATCGATGCCGGGGCAGACGCTTATATCGGGCACGGACCTCATCTATTGCGGGGCATTGAGATCTACAAGGGCCGCCCGATCTTTTATAGCCTCGGAAACTTGTTCCAGGACGACCTGGGGACCCCCGCCGGTGCCGACATGTTCGGCGACTACGCCAAGGACCCTCGGGTCGACACGGATGCTGAGGTGAAAGTTGCCGAAATGACAGGCTTTTCAAACCCGGTCTTTTGGGAAAGCATTGTCGCAGTCAGCCGATTTGCGCAGAACCAGCTTGCCGAATTGCGGCTGTGGCCGATCGAACTCGGTCACTCGCAGAGGTTTGCCGACCGTGGCGTCCCGCGACTAGTAAAAGGGTCCCAAGCAAAGAACATTCTGGAGCGTCTTCAGAAGCTTTCGGAACCGTTTGGGACCGAGATCGCTATCGAGAACGACGTTGGAGTCATCCGAGTGAGGCCCAATTAAGTTGCTGATGGCCGGGAGAATCACAGGGTGAGTTGGGCAACGCAATGGAGTTGTGGTCCGGAGAACAGCGCCTACTGACTGCTGCCAAGCGCTTTCTGCGCAGAAAGCGCCTTGGGCAAGGTGCCAACCGGGGGTGACCTGTCGCGCGATGAGGCCCTGCGCACCGCTCAACGCGTCGCCTCTAGCCCTTAGCCGCATTGATGCACAGTGATGGGCTTTTGGCGGCCTGAAGCGGCGATGTAGTCGCGGGTGCGGTACTTTTTGACAAGGCTCGTCAGGCGCCGGCGGTGAGCCGTCGTGATGGGAAGGCGCGGTTTGCGGGTTGAGGTCAGCGGTTTGTTTTGGGCCGTCGGCGCCCCGCAGCTACATCACGAGCCGCGGATCCGATCAACGACGATGCGCTGGCCGGGGCAGGATGTCGGCAGGTGCAGCCTGCAGGAAGAGCCGCATCTGGCTGGGTGTCGCCTTGGTGCAGGATGTTCGGTCGGCGGCAAGATGCGTCTTCCACGACTTGATGTAGTTCTCGGCCGCGCCGCGCCGGCAGTAGAGATCCTCGTAGAGCGCCTTGGCCTTGCCACCGGCCAGATTGCTGGCGATGAAGCGGGCGTCGGCTCCTAGGGCGCCGACCTCGGTCCGCGCGATGATGTCCACGGGTTCCACCTGGCGGCCCGTCCAGGAACTCCTTGAAGCGGTTCCGTCTTCGATGACTTTTCAAAGCGCGCCATCGTGTGTTCCGGGACATGCTTGCGCAGGGACTTTCCCCGGACAGCCCTGCGTTCGCCGGGCGGCCCTGCGTATAGGGGTCATCTCACCATCAATCGAGGCTGCCTGGCGCGTACCCCACCTGTCCGGATGCGGTCGAACTCAGGGTTGCGCTTCAGGATTACTGGAGCGTCGAGGGGCGGCGCGGTATCGAGGTAAAATAGGAGCAGCTGCGGCGGTGTGATCGGATCCTGAGCCCAAACCAGGACCTCTCCATTGGTCTCATAATGTTCTGCATCAAGTGACCAAAGGTTAACAGTCCCCTGGCCGGGCAGGGTCTCCAGGGCTCGCCGCCGGCCGAAGTGAACATCTCGAAGCGCGAAACGAGATTCACGAGGTAGGAGATGAGCTCCCGTTATATTCCAGAAAAATGACTGCAGGGATCGCCTCTCGCCTGGTTCAAAGATGGTGACAAAGCCGCGCTCGCCGCCATGAAGGAGGAAAGGGAGATGCCGACCAGCGGGTCGGCGGCATGGGTCGTCCCTCCAACCGCCCAGGATTTGCGCGGCTTATTGCACCGGTTTCTTAAAACTTTAACCCAAGAAACCCGCATTCAGGGATATCAAGGTCCCATGTTCGTTGTAGGTGCCGCTCAAGTATAGGTGCCGGCTCAGAAACGGAAACTTATGATGCACATCCTAGAAACCCCACGCCTAATCCTAAGGCCGCCGTCGCGTAGCGACGAGCTTCTTCTACATGGACTCCATAGCGACCCGTTCGTGGTAAACGCCATCAGAGATGGAGTCTATCCGACCATAGAGCAGTCGAAAGCTGCACTGCTTCAGTTCATCAATCATTGGCAGCATCATCGTTTCGGTTTATGGATGGTGTTCGTCAAACATGAAGGCCAAGCCAGAAAATTTGCTGGTTATTGTGGATTAATGTGCAGCGACCTATATCAGCCTGAAGATCCGAAAAAGGTAGAAATCGTAACCTGTCTCCACCTTACGGCCTCCGGGAAAGAGATAGCGGTCGAGGCTGGAAGAGCAGTAGTGCAATATTCTTTCGAATATTTGAAGCTTGATAAAGTGATGGGATTCATTCGTCCAAATAACACGCGTTCGCTTATCAAGAATAGGAAAATAGGTTTTTACTATGTATGTGACAAGATTTGCAAGAATCGTCTTATGTTACGTTTTGACGTTACTCCGATGACTGCTGTGAAAATCGATAAATTACGTGTTTTTGATTACAGTGACCCAGAAAATATTTGAACCAGTAGTTCTACTGCCAACTGCATTGTTCGGCGCGCTGCTTACCCTCGATGAACTTGGCGCAATCGTAGACACTGACGCGCCCTTGGGCATGCCGTTGCGCAGAACGGTTGCTGGAATTTGGTGGTTCCGATGCAGCATCTGATCTTTGACCGAGGCATGATGCGCGGACTACGGCTTCCTGGGCTCGGCGCCGAGGCTGGCGAGATCCTGCCGGATGCTCCATGGATCTTCAGCCGATCAACGCTCGGCGAACGGTGGCACAGAGCATGATTGGGTGCGCGAGGCAGGGAGTGTTATGAAACAGAATTGTAGTCTTCAATCCATTCATCGATCTGCCGGAGTGTGGCGGTTGCGGCAGGAGTTATAGGCTTGCCGCACGAGACGCAGTCGGTGCAGTGTTCGGCGCGACCGCCCAGCGCCGTGGTCCGGCACCCCTCCACCGGGGCCATGACCCGGGGCGCTCGACACGCCCGAAATGGCCAGTATAGTCGCGGCGATAGCCAGCTCCGTGACGGTGGAATACATCCGCCACATCCAGATCCGGGTGCATGGCGCGCGGCTCAACCGGCAGTCAGTGTCGGCTTTCCGCGTCGGCAGCGAAAAACGCCGTTTTCCTGCGTTGATAGTAGAATGATTTGCGCGCAAGGCGGCCCTATTCCGTGATTTTATCATCAAAACAAAAGGGCCGGATTGTCGCCCCCAGGCTTTCTGCACAGATCCGGTCGAGGAAGTGGCTGGAGTATCTTCATCTCGGGCGATTCCGAAGAGGGTCTGGCGACCCGACGTCCAACGTCTTCTTGCGGGGCAAGCGCCCAGACGTCGCGACGTCCGATGCAAGGCATTGGCCCGCAAGATGCACAGAGTATGGTGGGATTCGTGGAGATGCGCGCTTAGGTCAATATGCTAGTCCAATTGCCGCAAGACGCCTACCGGCCTCATT
>NZ_JAMYLP010000169.1:0-5168 GCF_040318085.1 Mesorhizobium sp. M1322 | reverse complement strand
CTGTACCATTACTTCATCTGCTCGGGGGGGGGGGGCGTGTTTTTGTTTATATTCGACTGGTGTGGGGGGGCGGGGCCAGGGGCCGCACCAATTTTTTGTTTGAGCATCGGATTTTTCCCAAAACCGGTTCCCACTTGTGGGTCCGATGCTCTCGAGCAGCAGGAGACGATCATGTCGCGCATTGGAATCCATTCTTTCGTCTGGTCGGCGAGCTCGGCGCAAGGCGACCTCGAGCGGACGCTGGCCAACACCAAAGAGGCCGGCTTCGACCTGATCGAATTCTCCTATCTCGACCCTGCCAATGTCGACATTGGCGGACTGGCCAAGCGCATCGCCGAGCTCGATCTCGGCGTGGCGATCAGCATCGGGCTGCCGGCCGACGGCGACATTTCGAGCGCCGACAAGACGATTGCCGCGCGCGGCGTCGAAATCCTCAATGACACGATCGCGCTTACGCGCGATCTCGGCGGCCGGAAGGTTGCCGGCATCCTCTCGACCAGCCACGGATTGCAGGCGCAGGCGCCGACGCGCGATCAATGGAACCGCAGCGCCGGGACGCTTGCCAAGGTCGCGGAGACCGCCAAGGCCGCCGGCGTCACGCTCAACCTCGAAATCGTCAACCGCTTCGAGAGCAATCTGCTCAACACCGCGGCACAAGGGTTGGCCTTTATCGAGGACACCGGCTCCGACAACATCTTCCTGCATCTCGACACTTTCCATATGAATATCGAGGAGGCCGATATCGGGCTGGCCATCCGCCACGCGGCTGACAAGATCGGCTATGTCCATATCGGCGAGAGCCATCGCGGCTTCCTCGGCACCGGCAACATCGGCTTCGCCGCGATCTTCGATGCGCTGACCGCAATCGGCTATAGCGACGACCTCAGTTTCGAATCCTTCTCGTCGGAGATCGTCGACGAGAACCTGTCGAAGAAAACCGCCATTTGGCGCAATCTGTGGACCGACAATATGGAGCTGGCCCGGCATGCACGCCGCTTCATCGCCATCGGGCTGGAGACGGCACGGCGCAAGGCCGAGCTTGTTTCATCAAGCCATCAGCGTTAGCACCTGTTTGCGATCCTCAGGCCAGCTCAAAACGTTCCACGGCGCGCATGATGCCGCGCAGTTCAGCGAGGCCTTTCAGGCGGCCGATCAATGAGTAGCCGGGGTTGATCCTGGTCTTGCCGATATCGTCGGCGAGCAGATGGCCATGATCGGGGCGCATGGGGATCCGCCAGTCGGCGCGACCTTGCTTGCGACGGCGCGTCTCTTCCTGCATCAGAGCGAGGATGACATGCGCCATGTCGGTGCCACCCTCCAGATGCTCGGCTTCATGGAAGGAGCCGTCATCCTCGATGGTTACATTGCGCAGATGGACGAAATGGATCCGGTCGGCGAATTCCTTGACCATGCCGACAATGTCGTTGTCTGCGCGCGTACCGTAGGAGCCGGTGCAGAATGTCAGGCCGTTTGCTGGGCCGTCGACGGCGTTGAGGATGAAACGCGCGTCCTCGGCGGTCGAAACGATCCGCGGCAAGCCATAGAGCGAGAATGATGGGTCGTCGGGATGGATGCACATGCGCACTCCCTCCTGCTCGGCCACCGGAATGATCTCGCGCAAGAACCAGGCGAGATTGTCGCGCAATTCCTTCGGCCCGATCGAGTCATATTCCGCCAATGCCTCGCGAAAACTGTCCCTGACGTAGCTGCGCTCGGTTGCCGGCAGGCCGGCAATAAGATTGCGCTCGATCCTGTCGATCTGCTCTTCGTTCAGTTCCTTCAGTCGCGATTCCGCTTCGGCGATGCGTGCCGCGCTGTAGCTGGCTTCGGCATTCCTGCGCTTCAGGACGAAAAGGTCGTATGCGGCAAAATCGATCGCATCGAACCGCAGGGCGTAGCCCGTCGTTGGAAGACGATACGCAAGGTCGGTGCGGGTCCAGTCGACCACAGGCATGAAATTGTAGCAGATGGTCTTTATGCCGGCTTTCGCCAGCGCGCGGATCGTGTCCTTGTACCAGCCAACATAGCGAACCCGTTCGGCCGAGCCGATCTTGATCGAATTGTGGACGGGAATGCTCTCCACGACAGACCAGGTCAGCCCTTCGGCCTCGATGATCCGCTTGCGCTCCAGGATGTCCGTCAAAGGCCAGGCGCGGCCGTCATAGATATTATGCAGGGCGGACACGACGCCCGTAGCTCCGGCCTGCTTGACATGATCGAGCGTTACCGGGTCGTCAGGGCCATACCAGCGCCAACACTGTTCCATCGAGGCTTTCCTTTGCGATAAAACAGAACCGTATTGTTGGGCCACAATGGAAGTCAAATTAAAGGAGTTTGTGCAATGAGGGATTTCGACGGCAAGATCGCTCTGGTGACGGGGACGACCGGGATCGGCCTGGCAACCGCCAGACGTCTTAGCGCGGGCGGCGCGGCGATCATCGCCTGCGGCATTGATCGCGCGGCCAATGCGGCGATGACAGCGGAACTGGACAGCTCCGGCGCCGGGGCGCTGGTCATGGCGGTCGACGTCTCCGTGCCGGATCAGGTTCGCGACGCGGTCGCGGCCGGTGTCGAGCGGTTCGGCGGCCTCGATATCATCGTCAATTCCGCGGCGGTCCATCCATATGGAACCGCTGTTAGCACCGATTTCGACACCTGGAACCAGGCGATATCAGTCAATGTCGGCTCGATCTACCTGACCGCGCATTTCGGTATTCCCGAGATGATGAAGAGAGGCGGCGGCGCCATCGTCAACGTGGCTTCGGTGCAGGGCTTCGCCTGCCAGCAGAACGTCGCCGCCTATGCTACGACCAAGGGCGCCATCCACAGCCTGACGCGCTCTCTGGCGCTTGACTACGCGCGCTCCGGCATTCGCGTCAATTCCGTCAGCCCGGGCTCAATCCGCTCGCCGATCCTGGAAAAGGCGGCGCGCGGCGAGAATGGCACCGATGCCGATGTCGAGGCCGCCTACAGGCGCTTCGGTGAAGCCCACCCCATCGGGCGCATCGGCGAGCCGGAGGAAGTGGCGGAACTCATCGTCTTTCTGTGTTCGTCGAAAGCCGGGTTCTGTACCGGTGCGGACTACAGGATCGATGGCGGCCTGACGGCCGGCATCGGCGTGAAGTAGAACAGGAAGATCGGTCTCGGCTTTACGGGAGACGTTGTCGTCGGACGATTTTCGGTCAGCCGCCGCACGAAGCACCGACGGCGACCAATAGCGCATAACATGCGCGAGCGCGAATAGTGCACTTGCAGCCGGTTCAACCGTCTGATTCCCTTGGTTACGCTCGGCTGTCCTGATTCGCGCACTGTCCAAAGTCTTTGCAGTGCGCCGGGAACAAGCCTTCCACCGACCGCTGCGCTAGCGAATTCAAGGGGAGAGACGGCAAATGAACACCGCAACGAGGCCGGCAATCTCGGAGATGAGGCCCAAAATATCCGTCATCGGGGTTGGCGGCGGTGGCGGCAACGCCATCAACAACATGATCGCCGAAGGCTTGCAGGGCACTGAATTTATCGTTGCCAACACCGATGCCCAGGCGCTCACCATGTCGAAGGCAACGCGGCTGATCCAATTGGGAGCGCACGTCACGGAAGGCCTTGGTGCAGGCTCCCTGCCCGAGGTCGGCCATGCCGCGGCCGTGGAATCGATCGACGAAATCATGGACCATCTCGCGGGAACGCATATGTGTTTCGTGACCGCGGGCATGGGAGGCGGAACTGGAACTGGTGCGGCGCCGGTCATAGCGCAGGCTGCGCGCAACGCGGGAATACTGACCGTGGCCGTCGTCACCAAGCCGTTCGTCTTCGAAGGCAACCGCCGAATGCATGCGGCCAACGAGGGCATCGAGCGGCTCCGTGAAAGCGCCGATACTGTCATCGTCATCCCGAACCAGAACCTTTTCAGGATCGCCGATGCCAAGACGACCTTCGCGGACGCGTTCGCCATGGCGGACCGCGTTCTCTACGCCGGCGTCGGCTGCATCACCGATCTCATCGTCAAGGAAGGGCTGATCAATCTCGACTTCGCCGATGTGAAGTCGGTGATGCGCGACATGGGTCGTGCGATGATGGGAACCGGCGAAGCCACCGGGGAGGACCGCGCCAGGAAGGCGGCCGAAGCGGCAATCGCAAACCCGCTTCTCGACGAAGCGTCGATGATGGGCGCCAAGGGCGTCCTTGTCTCGATATCGGGCGGCACTGATATGACGCTGTTCGAGGTCGACGAAGCTGCCACCCGCATCCGCGAGGAGGTCGACGCCGATGCCGATATCATCGTCGGCGCCATTTTCGACAAGGCGCTCGCAGGAAAATTCAGGGTGTCGGTCGTTGCGACGGGATTGCGGCGGGGGCTTGAGATACCACTGACGGCAGGGTTGGAAAACCGTATCAACTGAACCAAGCCCCCTGGCAGCGCCGGCGGCAGGTTTCGACTGAAGATCCGCCGCTCTGGAGACCGCCGGCAGACGGTGGTCGGGGCGGGCCCCTTGCCAACCGCACTTGTTGCGGGCCTGCGGGTTAAGTTCTCAATTTTGTCTGCGCGACTCTTGCCGTGGAATTGAAAGGCCGGCCCAGCGCTCATGGCGCCGGCCGCGTGAACAGGGTGCGAAACTGCTCCTCAGCACGTCGCAGACCTTCATCTGTCAGAACTACCGACTTCGCCTTGTTTGCTGGATTGGCGATCAGCCCCTTCTGGTGCAAACGATCCAAAGCATCCCAATCCAACCCCTTCCAGGCGCGCCTCTCTTCATGCAGCGTTAGCCAAAGCAGACCCAGAACGGCGTTGTCGATCTTGTCAGTGTCCATCTCCATGCCAGGCAGTCTAACACGGGAAAACGGCGTCTGCCGAGGCCCGCACCGGTTGGATGCTTCTCTGCGTGTTTGTCAGTGTGACGCCCGACGCCAACCGTTTTGAGTTTGCTGGGGTTTTGTCGAAGCTGGTTGTCGGGACATAATTCACTTGCTCTGTCCAGCTGTGTCGGCTCGCCTCCCTTGCGGCCCCTGATGAGGATCAAAATTGAGCGCGCGGTTCAACCGCAAAACGGCCCGCGCGAGGCGGGCCGTTTTTGGATTTGGTTGCGGGGACAGGATTTGAACCTGTGACCTTCAGGTTATGAGCCTGACGAGCTACCGGGCTGCTCCACCCCGCGTCAACTTGACGGCGAATG
>NZ_JAMYLP010000168.1:0-5348 GCF_040318085.1 Mesorhizobium sp. M1322 | reverse complement strand
CACCGAAAAATGGACACCCCTCCGCGACAGCCTGAGCGGCGAAACTGGGGAATTTTACTTCGGCACTTTTGGGGAAAATTCGAGCGGCATTGACATTCAAACGCAAAGTCTGACCAAGGACGGAAGACAACCTGACGCCTATTTTCGGTGAGGCCGCCGCACAACACGAAAAGGTTCAGCGCCATGGCAAGAAGAGCGCTTATCATGCTTGAAGGTACAAGGCTCAACGGCCCGCTGTTCGTCCAAGCGTCCCGGCGTCTTAATCTGCAACCAATTGTCTTGTCGGCTGATCCAGCTCAGTACGACTATCTTGCGGCCGAAAGCATTGAGGCGATCCGTGTCAATACAGACAATCTCGATGCGCTGATTCGCGAATGTTCACGGCTACACGCGACCTATGACATTGCTGGCTTACGAGCGTCAGCGAGGCGGCCTATGCGAGAGCTGGCAAGCTCTGCCGGCATTTCGATCTACCGGGCCCGAACCCGAGATCGATTGAGCAATGCTGTGATAAATTCACGCAACGTCAACTCCTTGCGGAAGCCGGTGTTCCCATACCTGCTTATCTCTTGGCAGCGAATGCGGCGGAGGTAAGAAGCTGTGCTGCGGAAATCGGCTTCCCGGTGATTCTTAAGCCAGCCATAGGCAGCGGCAGCAGAGGTGTCCGATTGTGCCGTAATATCGATGAGTTAACCGATCATACGACCTATCTATTAGGCGGGAAGCACATATGGCCGTCTTCGCCGAGGATACTGATCGAACAATTCGCGCAAGGTCCCCATTATATCGCTCATATAATGGGAAATGAGGTCTTTGGGGTTGAGGCCGCTGAGTTCGACTGCCCACCCCATCTCGTATTTCGTGAGAGCATCATTCCGGCTCGATTGACTGACGACGATCATAAACGTATCGTCGAGGTTTCGCTGAGCTGTTTGCGAGCTCTCGGCCTTGGCTGGGGGCGAACCTGCATAGAACTCCGGTGGACGAAGCTTGGTCCAGTCGTCATTGAAGTCAATCCGCGTCTTGGTGGCGGTCCTCAACACATTCAGCTGGCTTACGGTGTCGATCTCATTACCGAGCACATCAAGCTTGTTACCGGAAATGAATGGAATTTGCGCAAAACGCATTCGCACGTTGCGGCTTGGCGGAACCTTCTGCCTGATCGCGATGGCACCCTCGATTGGATCGATGGGGACAGCCTGGCAGCTGCTATTCCAGGAGTCGCCGAGGTCAAATTGTATGTCCGACCCAAGACGCCGATCGTCAGGAAAGGTGATTACGGAGACTCTCTCGGATATGTCATCGCCGTTTCACCCAGCCATGCTCGGGCCGAGGCGATACTTCGGAGTGCCATAGAGTTAATCGATTGGTCGATCACACCGTTTTCGGCCCTTGGCCGACAGGAATAAATTGCGGTCCCCTTGCCCCCCGCTCGATGGCGACAGATAAAGGTGTGATTGTGCCGGTCCTGACGGATATCGCCACTGGCTGGACGGAATACGCACCATCGTTGGTTCGTGAGCAGAAGCTGTTTAGCGAACTTCTGACGGAATCGCTCCGGCTCATGCCATTAAGGCCTCTTGGGCTCGGCACCGACAATGACAGCGTCTTCCTGCACGAGACGATAATACTACTGCCGGCGGCAAAGGGCGCCTCCTTCTGATGGTGGATCCAACAGCGCCGAAGGATGCCACACCCTCGCCGCTCGTCCATGGCATCTATTCCCACGGACAGGATCGTCGCTCTATCTCGCTAATAGATGACGACAATATAGAAACTGCATTTGACGCAAGTCGCCAGTCAATTGATGCTCAACAACAATGGCGACGAATTGACGTGATGCATGCTGCGTCGGCGATCCGCCGTATCACAAGGCTGTAGTATACGAAATATCCCGTCGATCAGAATGTTCTTTGCTTGGGACCCTTTTACTAGTCGCGGGACGCCACGGTCGGCAAACCTCTGCGAGTGACCGAGTTCGATCGGCCACAGCCGCAATTCGGCAAGCTGGTTCTGCGCAAATCGGCTGACTGCGACAATGCTTTCCCAAAAGACCGGGTTTGAAACGTCATTCGGCAACTTTCACCTCAGCATCCGTGTCGACCCGAGGGTCCTTGGCGTAGTCGCCGAACATGTCGGCACCGGCGGGGGTCTCCAGGTCGTCCTGGAAGAAGTTTCCGAGGCTATAAAAGATCGGGCGGCCCTTGTAGATCTCAATGCCCCGCAATAGATGAGGTCCGTGCCCGATATAAGCCGTCTGCCCCGGCATCGATTAGCTTATCCGCAAACGATGGTTCGTAATCCGGCGGCTCCTGACTCCAATTCCCAGGCTCGTGGCCGTGGTTCGTGTTCGTATCAGCGGTGCCAAGCCCCAGTGGCTACGCGACGGGAGTCATCCAAGACTTGGCTCCTACTGGCTGGTACAGACGTCGGCGGCCGGAGCGGCGCACATGACGAGCGGTGCCATGGGCATCAAAGGCACTTCAGGCACAGCTCAATGGCCAGCGGGCAGCCCATCCGTTGGGCGGATTGGACTAGACTAGGCACCTCGCCTTCCAGGAGCGCAATCCAGCCGAGGCCAGGCTGGATCAACCGGACCTGCCGCGATCAGCGCCTCGGCGTAAGAAACGGATGGGTTGGCAAAAGAGCATCTCATATTGAGTCTGAGCTGCAGATCGGTAGCGCCCGCCGGCGTGGCCGCCTGACCGAGGATGGACTGCGCCACGTGCCTCCAAACGATCAGGGTGCACCCGAAGATCAGCACGGAGACGGCGAACGGGAGGAGGATGCCCAGCGTTATGGTCTGGCGATCAGCCTCAGAACGGACGTCCCCCTAAGAACTCCGTTCAAGCTTCCAGCCAGCACTGCGCCAGCGCGTAGCCGTTGCTCAGCGACAGCGCAGGATGCTTCACGAAGCCCTTCACGCCGGGCCCTGTCGCGTCAATCCACTGATTGAACATCGGCACGATCGCACCGCCCTCGTCGCGAAGAATGATGGCCATCTCGCGATAGAGGTTCCTGCGCTTGTCCTGGTCGAACTCGGCACGCGCCTCGATGAGGAGTTTGTCGAACTTCTCGTTGAAGAAGCGCGTGTCGTTCCATGGCGCTGTTGACAAATAAACGGTCGAGTAGACTTGGTCCTGCGTCGCTCGGCCGTTCCACCTGACGGTCGAGAAGGGCTGCTTGTTCCAGACCTCCGACATATACCCGTCACTCGGTTCGCGCTTCACCTCGATGCTGATGCCCGCCTTGGCGCAGCTCTGCTCGTAGAGTTGGGTGGCGTCGACGGCGCCGGGGAAGGCCGTCTCGGAAGTCCTGAGCAGAATTGGTCCGCTGTGGCCCGACTTCTTATAGTGGAACTTGGCCTTGTCCGGATCGAAGGCGCGCTGCTCGATGTCGTCGGAAAATAGCGCGTAGGCGTCGTTGATAGGGAAGTCGTTACCTATTGTGCCGTAGCCGCGCAGGATCTTATCCACCATTTCATCGCGGTCCATAGCGAGCTTCAAAGCCATTCTGAGATCGTTGTTGTCGAACGGCGCGGTGTTGCAGAACATGTTGAAGCAACAGTAGCTAGGCCCCGAAATATTCTGAATGGTCACGCCAGGGACCCGCTTCAAAAGGTCGACGATCTTCGGTTCGATCTCGTTAATCATGTGGACCTGGTTGCCTTGCAGGGCCGAAATGCGCGCCGACGAGTCGTTGATGACGATTATCTCGATCTGATCGGCATGACCGAGCTTGTCGCCTTGCCAGTAGTTTTGGAACTTTTCGCCGCCGTATCGCACACCCGGCTCGTTGACCGTGACTTTGTAGGGGCCCGCGCTGATGCCAGAGGCTGGATCATCCTTGCCGCCATTGGGCTGAATGATTAGGTGATAGTCGGTCATTAGATAGGGCAGATCAGCGTTAGGCTCTTTGAGCGTGATCACAACGTCACCGCCATCAGCTTTGAGCGATTCGATCCCACGCATGATACCCAGCGCCCCCGACTTTGATTTCTCGGTGGAGTGCCGTTCTAGCGTGGCGATGACGTCTTGGGGCGTGACTTCCTTGCCGTTATGGAACTGGATGCCTTTGCGGATTTTCATCGTCCAGGTCCTGGCGTCCTTCGATGCGCCGATTTCCTCGGCGATGCGGTATTCGATGCCGCCGTCGGTAGTCGTCGCCACCAGCAACTCGCCCCAAGATTTGCTGAAATTGATAGGGACTCCACTGCCAATGGCCGTCGGGTCGAGACTGTCGGTCGCCGCGCCGCCATTAAGGCCGGCTTTGAGGATGCCGCCCTTTCGCGGGGCCTGCGCCTTCGCGGCGCCTGCGAGAATCGAGTTGGCCAAGGCGGCGCTCACGCCGAGCGCCGTCGCACGGCCAAGAAATTCACGTCGGCTCAAGTGGCCCGCAGCGAAGCGGCGGCCGAGATAATCGAGTTCCTGCGACATGGGATGCTCCTCGCTACCTGTGTTTCCCCGGGGGCGGACAATGGGGCTGTGATTGTTGATAATATCAAAGTCATGGGGCGCGCTTTACGCAAATCATTCTCTTCAACACAGGAAATCGGCGTTTTCCCACCTCCCACCGCTCAAAATCGACGAGGTCCGGCTGGAAAATTCCTCGCTCTAATGGTCAACGGGTATCGATAGGAACTCTAGGCAGGGCCGGTCTTGTCCCAAGGCGCTGGATGCTTGAGGCTCCAGCTGGTCAGGCGTGCTAAATCAAAGATGTCCGGGGAGATGCGATGACAACGGTTGAGGCAACGGGGCGGTCATAGGCCCTCGGTTAAAAGATTGCCGCAGGCGAAATACAGTGTCTCTCGGCTACCCGCAACCTGATCGTTTCACCTATTACCGCCGCTCTGCTTTTAGCACCCCATCTTCACCGCCTTAAAAATGTAGGGCGTGGAAGTTTAAATTTGCGAGCAAGTTGCCTGCAAATTGGCGCCAGGTGGAGCGGGGGTTACCCAATACTCTTGATTGGGCCGACGCGACGATTTTTATCGGCTCCCATACCGGTCCCAAACCACTTCACGTCACGAAATCTACGCTGAACCGGCATCCGCAAATGCCTCGATCACAGCTGCGACGTCCTCTTCCGCATGCGCACTCCTTGCGTACGAATCCTGGCCTGACCTTGAGGGGACCACAGGTTACGAGAATGGAATCTTGAAGATGCCCCCTCCGGGCACGTCCGCGGCGATCCCGCCCAGCCGAAAACGAGCGCCGTTTGGGCCGTGCCGCAGTTGCCGGTTGTGTGCATTGAGGGAGATCGGCGCCTCTTTCGGCAATATCGATCGCAGTCAACGAGGCGGCGCAGATTGCCGGCTGAACCAGTTTGGGAACAGATGCGGTCGCGGC
>NZ_JAMYLP010000167.1:0-5360 GCF_040318085.1 Mesorhizobium sp. M1322 | reverse complement strand
ACAACAACCCCCCCCCCTCGAGGGCGCCGCGGCCCGGACCCCGCCGCGCCCCCCGCCGGGGGGGGGGGGGGGCGCGGGCGGTGCCCGGATCGTAGGAAATCCTACGCGCGCCGGCTGCGTCGCGTCTACCAACCGGCGGTTGGAAGGGGTCAACTCGGTTAGCTTGCTTTACCCGGCCTACCGCCCCAGCGCTTGTTTCGAAGCCGCCAGAAGTTCTTCCTCGTCCACCACTCCCGCCATGTAATTGGCAATAATTCGGGACGCGAGCGACTCGCGCTGTTGTTCCGATTGGCCGTCAATCTTCAAACGATTGAACACGCGGCCAAGTAGCGCCAGCTCGGACGGGTTGAAAACACCCGAATCCTCTGCTCTTCCACGAAGCGGCATGACAAACCCCCTTCGCCCAGAGATTTTGTTCGTGCAGCACTATTATACACCAAAAAACCGCACCCTGTTGCAGAATCGCAGACGGAGATGCGTCCTCGCGGAAGATCTGCGAGCGGCGAGCACGATCTCACATCAGATCTTCAGCAACCCCATCGAATTTCTTGAGGCCTTCGCTTGGAGGCTTCTGCTTACGAAGTCCCTGTTCGGTTGCAGCCGCCTCGAAAGCGGCGAACGCAGCTTGGTGGCTGCAATGTCCGGCCAGGCATTCCTCGATCATTCGGATTGCTTCAAGTCGGGACGGCTTGTCCATGGATGGCCATGGTTGCTGAAGCGCTTTCGCAGCGTCGGCTATCGACGCGACCACCATCGGCCTGTGATTCAGGTAGATTGTAATCGGGATGAACGCCGTCATTTTGGTCGCTCCACAGGATTAAAGGCGGATAAACGCAAAGATATGGCGGTGGTTGCATGAACGTGCATCATCGTGAATTCAGAGCGCCGTTGCCCGGCGCGATCGAGGCTGAACACGCCTTGCTCCGTGCCAACGCGCAGGGGCTGCACGTCTGACGAGCCTTGATCTTTTCGTTCCATGAATGAAGAAGCCCGCGCCCACGGAGGGGAAGGACGCGGGCTGATCGGAGGGGACAATCCGATCTCGCAGCATTCCTATTTGCACAAGGAAATATTGCTGCAGGAGGCGAACGTCTTGGGCGTGCCAGTGTTGTTCCATATGGAACAAAAGCCGCCGCACCTAAAGCGCAACGGGGCGATCAAGCGGTTACCGAGCGCGGGGTGGGTCGGGTCGGTCGGTCTCAATGTTGACCGGAGGGTGAAACCAAGGCCGTGAGGGAACCTAGAGCAGCTATGGGATTTCGTCGCGACTGGCCTTACCGATCGCCTCAAGCAATGAAGCGAGGGTTGGGCGGCAGTTCTGCTTCGACGTTCAAGCCCAAACAGCTTATTTACGTGATGACGATTGTCTTCGGTACCGATCAACTCCCGAACGGCCTCGGCAAGGGACTTATGCAACGGCCCTGTCACGCTTTGCCATCACGGTCACCTAAAGAGACACTATGGGAGGAACTTAGGGCAGCCGGTGGTTGTCGTCAGCCAACACTTGCTCCCGCCGCTCAAGCTCCTCCTGAAGCTTCACAGCTAATGCGACAAGCCTCGGTGGCAGAGTTTGATCGCCTTCCAGACTTAATCGTTTGCGTAGCTTCCGACGATTGTCGTCCGAACCGATCAACTCTCGAAAGCCACGGTCCCTATCTCGGGTTGCCATAATGGTCCGCCTAGTTTCAGACGCAACTCTTTGGTGGCTAAACGGTTCCATGAGGAGGTCAAAACGTTGCTAGAAACTTCGAGCTACGAAAGAGTGTCACAGCATTATTCGTGGAGGTCGAAGGTTACCGCGTGTCCGTGTGAGGGAGCGGCACATTTCGGGGAAAGATCAACAAGTGATTTCGTGGAATGAGGGGCCACCAACATCTGGTAGAAGGCGAGGATAACTGGCTCGCTCGTCGTTGGATGCTGCCAAATCAGGCGCAGCCTGCCGAATTTGGTTCAATGCCGCTCTGATCGAGACAGTGTCCCCGTGGTACGCCGTGTCAGGACCGCGGTAATCGCCTGATCTACAACTGGATCAGGCACGCGCGAACCCCCCGCGACCCCTTGGGTTCCCGCAGCCCGCCTCGATCCCAATGAGGCCGAAACTGTTACCTATGTCTCCGGGTCGGACATGAAAATACTGGCGATCCCGACAGGATTCGAACCTGTGACCATCGGCTTAGAAGGCCGGTGCTCTATCCAGCTGAGCTACGGGACCGCTGGGCCGACGCCAAGGGCCGGCTGAATTATGCGCTGGGCGCCCGGCATTTGCCGGTCAATGCGTCCAGGGCGTCCTTCGGTCATAGCGGAAATTCTCCGCATAGGAAATCTGGCGGCGCTTGGATTCCTTCGGCTCCTCGACACGGTAGGCCAGCCCCTCTTTCTCCGCATAGGCCACCGCCTCTTCCCTTGTGTCGAAGGTGAGCCTGATCTGGCTCCGCATGTCACCCGATGTGGTGTAGCCCATCAGCGGATCGATTTTCTTGCGCATCTCGGGATCGAATTCCAGCACCCAGTGGCCGGTCTTGGCTTTGCCGGACTGCATCGCGGTTTTGGCTGGGCTGAAAATGCGCGCGGACATGGACACCTCATTACTACGTGCAAGCGGCGGCACCCGCCGCTGTATTCCCGTCATTACTGCGCAATGACGCCTGCGGCAAGGCCCGATGCCTGCCGTACCCCTTCGGCACGGCGGGCCACCGACGATGATCGTGCGAGGTCATGGGTGGGCTCGCGGTCGGCGTCGCTTTCACGTATGCGACGGCAGCCTTGGTGAAGGTCTGAGTGGACAGCAACCTGGGTTCCTGGGGTGGGGCGCTGCCGTTGCGCGGGCTGGCATTTTCCGCTCCGCTCTCGGCCCGGACCTGCCGTTTGTTCCGTTTTCGTCTTTTAAGGGGTTGCACAGCCAAGCACGGAACCCTATACGCCGCCAAGGACTCGGAGTGTAGCGCAGCCTGGTAGCGCATCTGGTTTGGGACCAGAGGGTCGGGAGTTCGAATCTCTCCACTCCGACCATCCATTCAGCGGAAATCATCGCCATGCTGCCGGCGCACCTGCGCCGGACAGCATCTGCGACGAATGAAGCACCCAGGCGATCGACGGGCAGCCCGGATTTCCGAGCGTGCCCGCCTGAGGCTTCGAAGCGTCAGCTTTGGATGAACGCCAGGAGATCCGGATTGATGATCTCCGGGTGGGTGGTGCACATGCCGTGCGGAAGGCCCCTATAGACCTTGAGCGTGCCGTGCCTCACCAGCTTGGCTGCAAGCAGAGCGGAGTCGGCGATCGGCACGATCTGGTCGTCATCGCCGTGCATGATCAGGACAGGCACGTCTAGCTTCTTCAGGTCCTCAGTGAAGTCGGTCTCGGAAAAAGCCTCGATGCAGTCATAGTGGGCCTTGGCCCCGCCCATCATGCCCTGGCGCCACCAATTGTCGACAGCCCCTTGCGAGACCTTGGCGCCCTCGCGATTGAAGCCGTAGAACGGGCCAGCCGGCACATCCCTGTAGAACTGGGCGCGGTTGGCGACCAAAGCGGCACGATAGCCGTCGAAGACCTCGATCGGCAGGCCGCCGGGGTTGCTGTCGGTCTTGAGCATAATCGGCGGCACCGCGCCGATCAGCACCGCCTTGGCGACGCGTCCCTCGCCACCGTAGCGGGCAACGTAACGCGCCACCTCGCCGCCGCCGGTCGAGTGGCCGATATGGACGGCGTTCCTGAGATCAAGGTGAGCGACCAGAGCCGCGACATCGGCGGCATAGGTGTCCATCTCGTTACCGGTCGCCGTCTGTGTCGAGCGACCGTGCCCGCGCCGGTCATGCGCGATCACGCGATAGCCCTTGTCGAGGAAGAACAGCATCTGGTTGTCCCAGTCATCGGCGCTCAGCGGCCAGCCGTGATGGAAAACGATTGGCCGGCCTGTGCCCCAATCCTTATAGAAAATCTCGGTTCCGTCCTTGGTGGTGGTTGTGCTCATAGTCTTACTCCTTGATGCAGGCGAAGGTTCGTTCCTTCTGTGGACAAAGCTATCGCGACGGAGTCATGGTGAGGATTGGCAAAACAGACATTGAACAAGGCAAACTGACAGATGATTGCGGCACGTGATCCGGTCGAAATCGGGCTTGTGGTGTATCCCGGCGTTCAGGAAGCGGCAGTGTTGGGCCTCACCGATCTCTTTCAGTTGGCCAACCGACTGGCTGCCGAACGGTCGCCGGATGCGCTGAGGCTTCGCGTCACCCATTGGCAGTGGCAAGAGGCGAGCCGAACGGTCATCCCCACCTTCGACAGCGAGCCCGGCCCTGGCCATGGACCTGCCATGGTCATCTTGCCTCCGACGCTGGGTGATCCGATTCCGCGCGAGGCGGCCGCGCCCTATGCCGACTGGCTCAGGGCCCGCCATGCGGCGGGCGCGACGCTCGGCTCGGTCTGCGCCGGCGCCTTCGTGCTGGCCGAGACCGGCCTGCTGTCGGGTCGTGCGGCGACCACGCACTGGGCCTATCGCGACGCGCTGGGGATGCGCTTCCCCGATATCGCGCTGGATGCCGACAAGCTCGTCATCGATGATGGCGACATCATCACCGCCGGCGGCTACATGGCCTGGACCGATCTCGGCCTGAAGCTCGTCGACCGGGTGCTCGGGCCGACCGTGATGATAGAGACCGCCCGCTTCATGCTGGTGGACCCGCCGGGGCGCGAGCAACGCTTCTATAGCCCCTTTGCTCCCAGGCTGAGCCATGGCGACGAGGCCATCCTCAAGGTGCAGCACTGGCTCCAGGCGAGAGGCGCGCGCGATGTGACGCTTGCCACCATGGCGGAGCATGCGGCCTTGGAGGAGCGGACTTTTTTGCGCCGCTTTCGCAACGCCACCGGCCTCAAGCCGACCGAATACTGCCAGCACCTGCGCGTCGGTAAGGCGCGTGAGATGCTGGAAGCGACGACCCGATCCATCGACCAGATCGCCTGGGATGTCGGCTATGACGATCCCGGCTCCTTCCGCAAAGTGTTCGCCAGGATAACCGGCCTGGTGCCCGGCGATTACCGCAGGCGCTTCAGGCCATCATCGCCGTAGAGGAAATCCTGGCTTCGCGCGGCAGATGCCCGGCCTTCGCCCTCGCGGCGCCGGATGCGCGCATCGCCGCCAGCAATGCGCGGCGGCTCTTCCTGTCCGGCACTGCCTTGACCGGAACCAGGCGCACGGCCGCATGACCGTGGCGGGTCAAAATGATTTCGTCACCTGCCGCGGCACGACGCACGAATTCGGTCAGTTGTCCCTTGGGCCGTGTGGACAGTTACCGCAACCATAGGACAATAGCCGCGAGAGTGACAACGGCGCGGTAATTGCGGGCGGTTTTCTCGAAGCGGGTTGCGAC
>NZ_JAMYLP010000166.1:0-5698 GCF_040318085.1 Mesorhizobium sp. M1322 | reverse complement strand
CGCCCGCGCCCGCGGCGAAAACCCGCCACATCCGCCCCCGCGCGTCCCTCCACCGCGCGGGCTCTAATGCCTTGAAACTGGACGGATTTGAAACCGGTGGAGCGATCAGCGACCATCTGGCGTGCGCAGGCCGAACCACTTGTCCTTGACCGCGTTATAATGCTCTTCCGGTCTGTATTTCGTCACCTGGAGGGCGAGACGCTCGACCGAAAGACGACCGATCGCCGAGAGGATGGCATAGCTCGCCACCACCAAATCGCGTTCGGAACTGGCCTGGTTGATCTTGGCGGTGATGAGTGTGGCCTGGGCGTTGAGAACGTCGAGCGTGGTGCGTTGGCCGACATTGCGCTCCTCGATGACGCCGCTCAAGGCAAGCTGCGCGGCGGCGATCACCTGCCTGTTGGCCACCACGGTTTGCTGGGCGGCGATATATTGCGTCCATGCCGAGGTCACGGCTTGCCGTACGGTGTCGCGGCTTACATCGACCTCAATCCGGGCTTGGCTGAGCGATTCCTTGTTCTGGCGCACTATCGCCGACGTGCGCCCGCCCGAATAGATCGGGATAGTCAACGTGGCACCGATGCTGGCCGAATTGGTTGTGCCATCCTGCCCCGTATCCGCAGAGCCCGGACTCGTCCTGCGAAATGCGCTGGAGACGCCGGCGGAAGCCGAAAGCTGCGGCAGCAGCGCCCCTTCGGCCGATTTCACCGTAAACGCCGCCGCGTCGACCAGATGCTGGGTGGAGAGGATGGCCGGGTGCTCGCTGGATGCGATCACGATCGCCGCATCGAGGTTCGACGGCAACAGCTTCGACAACGGCGAAGCGGCCCTGAGCCTGCCCGGCTCGTCGCCGACGATTTGGCGATAGGTCGCAGCGCTTGCCAGCGCCTGCGCGCGGGCGGCGGCCAGTTCCGCCACGGCGGTGGAGCGCTCGGCGTCGGCCTGGGCGACGTCGGTGCGGGTGCCTTCGCCGACCTCGAAGCGCGAGCGCGCCGCGCGCGCCTGCTCGGTCAGGAACTGCAGGTTTTGCTCGGTCAGCACCGCCACTTGGCGGTCGCGAATCACGTCCATGTAGGCACTTGCCGCATTGAACAGAATGTTCTCTTCGGTGTTGCGCAGGCTCTCGAACGAGGCGCGGACCCGCGCCTCGGCGGCAGCGACGTTGTTCCTGGTCTGAAAGCCATCGAACAGGGTCTGGTCGATCTGGACGCCGAAGTTGCCGGTGGTCAACGAGATGCCTCGGTTCGTCCCGAGATTGGTACGGGCATCGAAATGGCTTCTGGAGAAGTCGATGTCCGCAGAACCGGTGATGGTCGGGCGCCACCCCGACTTGGCGATGGCGACGCCCTCATCGGTGACGCGGACGCCGGCACGAGCCGAATTGAGCTGGGAATTGTTCTGGTAGGCTTTTGAAAGTGCACCGAGAATGGTTTCCGCCGAGGCGCCTAGCGGAGAAAGCGCGGTCGCCGAGAAGAGGACGGCGGTAAAAAGACTCTTTCGTAAAGACGGCACGTTATTCCCTCATTCGTTTTGCATGGGAACCACACCGCGCCGGCTTCTCCCATTCGAGCAGCCGGCGCGGTGTGTCTCAGGTTCCCTGCTGTCTTCCCCCAAAAGAACACCCCGGTTGTGCGGATCAGCAACAATTGTTCAAGCGCAAGCGAACATGACAACGGCTTTGCTGCAAGCCAAAATCACTCAGAACTCGAACGCATGAATACGTTCGAATCCCGGTAGTGGCTTAATTGCCGCATTAAATGCGCCTCTTCCGGTTACAACGCCCCCTGTTTTGAAAAACAATCGGGCCACGCCCGAATTCCCCTGCCCTTCGACGGCGACGAGCCGACCGCCTTCCGCAAGCTGGTCGAGCAGCGACTCCGGCACTTTCTCCACGCTGCCGCCGATGAAAATGACGTCGTAGGGTGCTCCCGCGGCATGGCCTTCCGGCAGCGGTCCCGAGACCACGCTGACATTGTCGCAGCCCAGCGCCGAAAGCGTCGACATGGCGGTCTCGGCTAATGCCGGATCGCTTTCCAATGCAACGACCGACTTTGCCAGCCGCGACAGGATCGCCGCCGCATAGCCGGTGCCGCAGCCGACATCGAGTGCCGAATCGCCAGGGCCGATCTCGGCCAGCTGCATCAGCTTGGCCAACGGCGAAGGCTCCATGAGGTAGCGGGGGCCGTCCACTCCATTGGCAATGCGGATGTCCTCGTCGATATAGGCCAGATCGCGCTGGCCGGGGGCGACAAAGGCCTCGCGCGGCACGACAAGCATCGCCTCGAGCAGCGGGGCGCTGGTCACGTCGGTGGTGCGGATCTGGCCATCGACCATCTTTACCCGACGTTCGGCAAAATCAGCGCTCATGTTCCAACCAATCCGCCCAAAACCAATCTGCTTGCCGCGCCAAGACCGCGGCTCATTTCGACCGGAACTCAAGCCCCGTGGCGCTGGTGCGCGGGAGCTTGGGCATTTGGAGGCCTCGCCCGGAATCGAACCGGGGTGCAAGGATTTGCAGTCCTCTGCGTAACCACTCCGCCACGAGGCCTCATTGCTCCCGGCGTTCCACCCGGTTCCAATAGGTTGCGGCGAAAATGCCGTCAAGCGGCCATGGTGCATTCCGGACGGTTTCCCCTCGGCCATGATGCCACGCATCGCATCGTCGATACGCATGCTGCAATCAAAATATTAGTTAACTGTTAAGTACGGAAAATGGCAAAGGGAAGCCCGGAGCCTGGACCTCACGTCGGGTAAGCAGAAGGTCCGCCATTCTGAAGGAGTTGCAAGGGCCGGAAAAAAGCGCTCCGGGCAACAGCCGGGTTGAGTCGAGCCGGAAAGACCGCCCCATCACAGATGGCGTTGCCACGCGCTACAAACCCGTCAGTTCGGCCGCCGTCGCCGTTCCCACCACACGACAAGCCGGCGCCGGTGGCGGCGCACCAAGGCAAACTCGTAGGAGAGCACCAGCAATCCGATCGGAATCATCCAGAAGCCCAGGATCGGCAGGAAGCCGAGAATGCCGCCGAAGATCAGCACGACGCCGATCGCAATCCTGAGGCCGCGCGAGCGCGGCATGGTGAACTGACGGCCGAAGACCGATATTTTCCGTGCCGGTGGATGGTTATGGCTTGCTGCGCTCATATCTGATTGGTGGTCCGTTCGGGAATAAAAAGCACCAGCTGACGAAAGCCGCAACCACCTTTTCGGTTCCGCGCCCCCAGTCAGACGGCTCATATGAGGACGCGCGCACATGATTGCGAGAAATCGTGGCGCGAAAAAGCGCCGATAAATACGAAATGCTTCTTTGCAAAGCCGAAACGGGTTTGCTATAGGCTGCGCCACTCACATGAGAGCCTCTGTTCCCCGGTAGCTCAGTGGTAGAGCAACCGGCTGTTAACCGGTTGGTCGCTGGTTCGAATCCGGCCCGGGGAGCCAACGCCATTTCTACGCTAGGGCGCGATACTGCGCGCCAGCATGCGATTTTTCCCTACGCTTCGCTTCTGCTGGCTGGCCCCCAAGCGGCAGGGAAACCGGTCAACGTCAGTGGTAAGCTAGCGGAGCCCCTACCCTCGCCCAGGCGCGCTCCCTTCGGCAGACCTTGGGGAACCTGGCCGGCCCGAGCACGTTGTGGCCGGTCAGCCTGGGTTACGCATGCAACAGCTTTTCCAAGAATTCGGCCATCCGACATACGTCCCGTTTCCGGTTATTGCGGCGAGGCTTCTATTGGCGTCGATCTTCGGTGCGGCGATCGGTTTCGAACGCGAATGGCGAAATCGGCCTGCTGGGCTTCGCACTCATATCCTGATCTGCGTGGCAGCGGCTACTTTCGGTATTCTGACGATTGAAATCGTTCACGCGCCGATGTTTCTGCAGGACTCCGTGAAGGTCGATCCGATTCGTGTTGTCGAAGCGGTTACCGCTGGCGTCGCGTTCCTCGCTGCCGGATCGATTTTGTTTTCGAGAGGCGAGGTCCACGGGCTGACGACCGGTGCAGGCATGTGGCTG
Organism: Mesorhizobium sp. M1322; assembly: GCF_040318085.1. NCBI lineage: Bacteria > Pseudomonadati > Pseudomonadota > Alphaproteobacteria > Hyphomicrobiales > Phyllobacteriaceae > Mesorhizobium > Mesorhizobium sp. M1322. The sequence continues at coordinate 1,693 of NZ_JAMYLP010000166.1, read as the reverse complement.
TCTGGGGCAATTGGCGTGGCGTGCGGGCTCGGTCTGTGGCAAGTGGCGGCACTCGGCACGCTTTTGGTGCTTGTCGTGGCAGGTCTTCTTTATAGTTTTGCAGCCAAGTCCGGAATTGGCGAGAACACCGGACAGGAAAAGCCCACGTCGGAAGAAGACGTGTCCAAGCAGCGCAAAGGCTGAGGACAAACGCCCCGCGCGCAAGGGGCCGAACGGCGGAGTGCGTGGCTGGCCCCAATCCGGCAGGCTTGCGCCTGGGCATTCTATCTCACCCCCTTAGCGGCGCCGGCCTTCCCCCTTGTCTGGCGCGTCGGACTGACAAGGAAAAGCCCGCGCTCCTCCTCCGAGCGCGGGCCGACTCGGGTTACAGGCGTCCTTCAGCCGCCGTCAGCAGGGGCTGCCGGAGCGGGTGCGGCTGGAGCAGGCTCTGCCGGAGCGGGCGCGGCTGGCGCCTCGACCTTGGGCGCTTCGACCTTGGGCGTTTCAACCCTGGGCGCCTCAACCTTTACGTCGACGTCCTTTCCGGTGCCCCCGCCATTGATGTTGATAACGCCGGTGAACAACAGCAGGATCACGATTGCGAGAATTGCGAGAACGACGGCGACAGCAGTGCCGGCGCCATTTCCGCCTGAGTTAACAACGGTGGGACCGTCAGCCATGACTACCTCTCCTATCTCTGAATTATCACTGGTCGGCAACGGGACCGGCGGGCACTTAGTTCCGCCGCCGGGCTATGGTCCATGATGCAGTAAGACTGAAGTCTTTGCGTCAGAGACAGAGGGCTGAGGCTGGCAACCAAGATCTTAGCAACGGATTAGTATTGAGCCGCCGAGCAAAGTCCCTTCATCGGTGGTTCACCGGGTGCCCGCTGTTTGTCCTTTTCGGCGGGCACCCGATATGACACCCTAACGGCGGAAAGAACTGTGACCCTTATCCAGAGCAGACAGAATGTCGATGAGGTCGCAAGCCGACCCGCCAATGACAATCAAACTCCTGACCCAACAGATTTCTCGGCGGTTGATCTTGTCTCGTCGGGCGACGACGACGTCGCTGCAATCGTCAGGCGAACAGAGCGCCTGGCCCTTGCCGTTATTATGGCAATGGCGATCTTTCTGATCTTTGCACCGGTGATCTTCATTGCCCTGATGTACGGGATTTGAGATGTCCCGCTTTAGCCCTCCTCCCAGAATCCTGCAGCGAAGCGTGGCGGAGGTCGTCCTCGCCGCGCAAGTGCTTCACGCGGGCTTGATCCCTGCCTTGACCCGTTGCGTTGCCGGCCGCCTGATGAGGAAGGAAGACGGAGGCAGCGCGTAGGCTGGGACGCTACTGGTATGTAGAAGACCCGCCGCTACATCTGCGAAGCGACGGGCCTCCACCCCATTCCCCGATATCTAACCGTGCAATTGCGGTGCCAGATGTGTTGCCCCATTGCGGCGCACCTTGTGGCTTCTACACAAGCGGAATTGCCGCCACGTACTTCGTTCGAATGTTTCGACTCCATTAGCTTGAGCGCATGTGTTCCGCAGCCAGATGAGCGCGCCCCCCCCCGAAGGCTCGCTGGTCAGGCCCAGCGGCCCCCCAAAGCCGCTGGGCCGTCCCCGCTAGGTGGTGTGGACTCTTAGGATTCCCTTTTTGACCGTAGCATGATTCAAGACTGCTTTTGGAGGCAGCCTTGGGTGTAATGGATCGGTTG
>NZ_JAMYLP010000165.1:0-6015 GCF_040318085.1 Mesorhizobium sp. M1322 | reverse complement strand
CGGCGGGCGGGGTGGTTCGCCATTGCTTCCCACAACCCCTGCGGGCGACCCGCCCGCCGCGCCCGTCCCCCCCCCGCTGCTGGTCGGCGAGCGCGGCCATTACGAACTGGCGGCGGGCCGCAAGGACAAAGCGGCGAGCCTGCTGAAGACGTTTGAAGGCTCGGCCGGGCCCGGCGGCCTACTGCCAGAGCAGGTCTGGGATGGTCCCGACATGCCGGAACACGAACTGCGGCACGGTGGGCCGTCGGGCAGTGCCATGCCGCTGGTATGGGCGCATTCGGAGCACATCAAGTTGCTGCGTTCCCTCAGTGACGGCGCCGTCTTCGACATGCCACCGCAAGGGGTGAAGCGCTACATCGAGGACAGGACCGTGGCGCCGCGCCGGACGTGGCGCTTCAACCACAAGGTCCGCACCATGCCCGCCGGCAAGATGCTGCGCGTCGAACTGCTGGCCCGGGCGGTGGTGCATTGGAGCAGCGACGGTTGGGCGACCGTCCATGACGCCGAGACGACCGAGAATGCCTTCGGCATCCATCTCACGGACCTGCCCGTTGCCGATGTTCCGCCGCGCAATACGATCGTCTTTACTTTTTTCTGGCCCGATGCCGGCCGTTGGGAGAATGTCGACTTTTCCATCGGTATCGATGGGCCGGACTAGAGCATGATCCCGAACCGAAGGTTTTCGGAAAAGATCATGCTCCAACAATAGAGCCAGTAGATCTTCTATCCCTCAAGAACCAGGACGAGAAACATGCAGATCGGAATGATGGGACTGGGCAGGATGGGCGCCAACATGGTTCGGCGCCTGCTGCGCGATGGCCACGAATGCGTGGTCTACGACATCAACCCGGCCAGCGTTGAAGCCCTTGTGACGGCTGGCGCGATCGGGGCGGCTTCGATGGAGGAGTTCGTCGGCAAGCTGACCAAGCCGCGCAGCGCCTGGCTGATGCTGCCGGCAGCGATCACCAGCCGGATCGTCGACCAGGTGGCCGACCTGATGGAGCCGGGCGACATCATCATCGACGGCGGCAATTCCTATTATCACGAGGCTGTCGACCACGCAGCGCGCCTGGCAATGAAAGGCTTGAACTACGTCGATGTCGGTACCAGCGGCGGCGTCTGGGGCCTCGAGCGCGGCTATTGCCTGATGATCGGCGGCCCCGACAGCGCGGTCCAGCATCTCGATCCGGTCTTCGCCACCCTGGCGCCGGGTCTGGACGCCGGAGGGCCCGCCCCCGGCAAGGATGCAGGAACGGCCCCCTTCGGCTATCTCCATTGCGGACCAAGCGGCGCCGGCCATTTCGTCAAGATGGTCCACAACGGCATCGAGTACGGCGTCATGGCCGCCTATGCCGAGGGCATGAACATCCTGAAGTCGGCAAATGCTGGCAAGAGACAGCGGACGGCCGACGCTGAAACCAGCCCATTGGAAAACCCGCAATACTACCAATTCGACATCGATATCGCCCAGGTTGCCGAGGTCTGGCGGCATGGCAGCGTCATCGGCTCCTGGCTGCTCGACCTAACGGCGGGCGTGTTGAAGGCCGATTCGGGGCTGACGCAGTTCGGCGGACGGGTTTCGGATTCCGGCGAAGGCCGCTGGACCTTGAAGGCGGCGATCGACACCGGCGTGCCGGCGCCGGTTCTGTCCTCGGCCCTGTTCGACCGCTTCTCCTCGCAGGGCGAATCCGAATTCGCCGACAAGCTGCTGTCCGCCATGCGCTACGCCTTTGGCGGCCATGTCGAAAAGCCGAAGACCGGCTCGTGACAGGGAACGCACGCTCATGAACCAGGAACGGTCCGACACGCTGGTGCTTTTCGGGGCGACCGGCGATCTCGCCCACAAGAAGATCTTCCCGGCACTTTACACCATGGTCGCCAAGGGAACGCTGACCGAGCCGGTGATCGGCGTCGCTTTCGACGCCTGGGACGTGAAGCAGTTGCAGGCGCGCGCCCACGACGGCATCGTCAAGGCCATCGGCAAGGTCGACGAAAAAATCTTCGCGAAACTAGCCTCGCTGCTTCGCTATGTCAGCGGCGACTATCGTAGCGCCGCGACATTCGAGAAGCTGAAAAGCGCGCTGGGAACCGCACAGCACGCGCTGCACTATCTGGCGGTGCCGCCGACCATGTTCGAGACGGTCATCCAGGGGCTGGAACAGTCGAGCGCCGCCCAGGGCGCGCGCCTGATGGTGGAAAAGCCTTTCGGCCACGATCTGCAATCGGCGCGCTGGCTGAACCGGGTCCTGCACCTGGTGTTTGACGAGCAGTCGATCTTTCGCATCGACCACTACCTCGGCAAGGAAGCGATCCAGAACCTGCTCTATTTCCGCTTCGCCAATTCCTTTCTCGAGCCGATCTGGAACCGCAATTTCGTCGAGAGCGTGCAGATCACCATGGCCGAGGATTTCGGCGTCGAGGGCCGCGGCCGCTTCTATGACGAGGTCGGCTGCATCCGCGACGTCATCGAGAACCATCTGCTCAACATCCTGCTGCTGCTTGCCATGGAGCCGCCCGTCGGCCGCTCGGCCGACGATCTGATCGACGAGAAGGTGCAGGTGCTGCGGGCGATCCGGACGCTGACCAAGGACGATGTCGTGCGCGGCCAATTCAAAGGCTATCTCAGCGAGCCGGGCGTGGCGCCGAACTCGCTGGTCGAGACCTTCGCTGCGGTGCGTTTCTTCGTCGACACATGGCGGTGGCAGGACGTGCCGTTTTTCATCCGCGCCGGCAAATCGATGCCGGTGCACGCCACCGAGGTCATTGTCCGGCTGAAGCGGCCGCCGCTTAATGTCTTCGACCCGATCAAGCCCGACGACGCCAACTACGTGCGCTTCCGCATCGACCCGCAGGTGGCGATCTCGATCGGCGCCCAGCGCAAGGCTGCCGGTGACGACATGATCGGCGAGCAGGTCGAACTCACCGCACTCGACGACAGCAAGGGCGACATGCCGCCCTATGAGCGGCTGATCGGCGACGCCATGAACGGCAACGGCCAGTTGTTCACCCGCCAGGATGCCAGCGAACTCGCCTGGCGGATCGTCGGCCCGGTGCTCGGCGACACCACGCCGCCTCATCTTTACGAGCCTGGGACATGGGGCCCGGCCGATGCGATGGCCGGGTTCGGACCGCCGAACGGCTGGATCAATCCGGCGAAATGAGCTCAACAGGCGACACAATGGCCAAAGCAGCGAAGAAGCCGGCACGGGACAGCGACAAGATCGTGCTTGCGATCGATATTGGCGGCTCCCATGTCAAGATCCTCACCAGCGCCGGCGGCGAGGAGCGCAGAACGGATTCCGGACTCGGCCTGACGCCGCAGCAGATGATCGCGGCTGTGAAGACGCTCACCGATGGCTTGCCCTATGATGTCATCTCGATGGGTTATCCCGGCCCGGTGCACCACAACAGGCCGCTGACCGACCCTGCCAATCTCGGCGAGGGCTGGGTCGGATTTGACTTCGCAACGCAGTTCGGCAAGCCGGTGAAGGTGGTCAACGACGCGCTGATGCAGGCCATCGGCAGCTACGAAGGCGGGCGCATGCTGTTCCTCGGCCTCGGGACGGGGCTCGGTGCTGCCATGATTGTCGACAATGTCGCCCAGCCTATGGAACTCGCGCATCTTCCCTACAAGAAGGGCGGCAGTTTTGAGGATTATGTCGGCGAACGCGGCCTTGAAAAGCGCGGCAAGAAGAAATGGCGCAAACACGTCTTCGACGTCGTCGAGCGGCTGCGCGCCGCCATGCAGCCTGACTATGTGGTCATCGGCGGCGGCAATGTCGACAAACTGGACGAATTGCCTGCCGGTTGCAGGCACGGCGACAACACACGCGCCTTCGAGGGGGGATTTCGACTGTGGCGCGACAAATCCCTGATTGTCTGATATTATGGGGGTTTAGGGCCAGACCTGTTGATCTGGCCCGGCCGTTAGTATTGTTATTCAAAATAATGTGTGGCGTGGTGCGGCGTCATTGCGTTACGCAGATTTGCCGACTAGGAATTCTGCGACCCCACTAACGGAGAAAATAGATTGACCGACGACAGCAACAAAGCCCGCAAGGACATCGACCTTCTCGAGCTGACCGCTCACATCGTGTCCGCTTACGTCGAGAAGAACCGCTTGCCGGCTTCCGGCCTCGGCGATCTCATCGCCAGCGTCAGCGCGTCGATAGGTGGACTCGGACAACCCGCCGCTCCGGTGGCAGCGCCGCTGATCCCCGCGGTCAATCCCAAGAAATCCGTGACGCCGGACTACATCATCTGCCTCGAAGACGGCAAGAAGTTCAAATCCCTGAAGCGCCATATCGGCGTTCATTTCGGGCTGACGCCGGATGCCTACCGCGCCAAATGGGGCTTGCCGGCCGATTATCCGATGGTTGCCCCCACCTATGCGGCCTCGCGCTCGCAACTGGCAAAGGCAATCGGTCTTGGCCGCAAGGCCGCCCCGCCGGCGCCGGTCAAGAAGACCAGGAAGCCCAAGGCCACGGTCTGACAGGACGGACATCGGGTCTGGTCGTTCCGCCCAGCGGCAACGCCAGGGCGGGGCGCGAATTTGTTGATCCGGGACAGTTTTTGCACGCGCTCTGGGCCGAATTGCGCTAAAGACGTCTTGGTCGGACCAGCGCCCATCGTGGAAGTGCCCCGCCGGCCGACTTCTTTGCCACGGGGCCTAGATTCATGACATCACAATCCCATGCATCGCCCGACCGGCGCTATGCCGCCTTCCACCACAAACCGTTCCTGAGTTATTGGGCGGCGCGCTTCCTCTCCACATTCGCCACCCAGATCGTATCCGTCGCCGTCGGCTGGCAGGTGTACGACCTGACCCGCGATCCATTCGATCTCGGCCTTGTCGGCATTGTCCAGTTCTTGCCTTCGCTGCTGCTGGTGCTGGTCACCGGGGTGGTCGCCGACCGTTTCGGCCGCCGCCTGATCATGGCGCTGACCGCACTGCTGGAGGCGATCTGCGCGTTGGCGCTGCTGCTGCTGACGCTGCGCGGCCTTAGCGGGCCGGGGTTGATCTTCGGCGTGCTCGCCATGTTCGGCATCGCGCGCGCCTTCTTCGGACCGGCGGCAGCGTCGCTGTTCGCCAACCTCGTGCCGCCAGAGGATTTCGGCAATGCGATCGCCTGGAATTCGTCAGCCTGGCAGACGGCGACCATCGTCGGACCGGTCGCCGGCGGCCTGCTCTACGGGCTTTCGGCGGAAGCGGCATACGGCACCGCTGCCGTTCTGATGTTTGTCGCCGCGGTGCTGGTCTTTACCATCCCGAAGCCTGCCCAGCGCAGCGAGACGGACAGGCCGACGATGCAGACCTTGTTTGCCGGCTTCGGCTATATCTGGAGCGAAAAGATCGTGCTTGGCGCCATTTCGCTCGATTTGTTCGCCGTGCTTTTGTCCGGCGCCACGGCACTGCTGCCGGTCTATGCGCGCGACATCCTCGAACTCGGCCCATGGGGCTTGGGACTGTTGCGTTCGGCGCCGGGCATCGGCGCCATCTGCGTTGCCATCTGGCTGGCCGGACATCCGATCCGCAATCATGCCGGCGTGGTCATGCTCGGCTTCGTCGCGCTGTTCGGCGCCTCTACCGTGCTGTTCGGCGTTTCCACCATCACCTGGCTGTCGATCGCAGCGCTCGCCTTGCTCGGCGCCACCGATATGTTCAGCGTCTACATCAGAGAGACGCTGATCCAACTGTGGACACCGGACAAGGTTCGCGGCCGCGTCAACGCAGTCAATCAGGTTTTCGTCGGCGCCTCCAACGAGCTTGGCGAATTCCGCGCGGGCACCATGGCGGCGTTGATCGGCACCGTGCCCGCGGTGGTGATCGGCGGCGTCGGGGCAGTCGTTGTCGCCGGGCTGTGGGCGGTGCTGTTCCCGCAGCTGCGCAAGGTGCGCCACCTCAACGGGCGAAACTGATCTAGCTGTGGAGCCTCAACAGGTTGTCCAGGGTTATATCGAGGCGACTGATGGGTGGTTTGGACTTTAGGCTGCCGTGTGGACGATGCCAATTGT